>JAFEBQ010000014.1 GCA_018242585.1 Planctomycetota bacterium | reverse complement strand
GCCCGGTTTATCGCGGCCGAAGCCACTAAGGTGGAACGAACCAGTTCCTCCCCAGCGGTAAAGGTAGAAGATTTCTTCCGGCTTAATGGAGTTGTAATTTTTCCCTCGACCGATGAGCCGCTCAAACGCCTGCTCAAGGTCTAAATCTTGCCCAGAGCCCATGTGGGCGTAGCCGTGGGCCCGGTTGAACAGATCCCGCGTGAAGCAACTGCCACTGTGGAACAAGTTGGACTTGGGGCCCGAGACAGCGCCGTTGTTCAGCATTAGCGCCTTTGAGGGCTTGAAAAAACCCTTCTTGGCGTCGAAATGCGCGAGCGAAAACGAAATCCGATGCGGCAAGAAAATGTCGTCATCATCCCAGACGAGCAGCAGGTCATGGCTGGCAAGCGCCGCACAGGCATTTCGTTTCTCACCGACAGTCTTGAACCTTTTGGAAACATTGACGACCGCCACGTCAGGATGATCGAAGACCAATGTTTGTTGGGCGCAATCATTCAAGACGATCAACTCTTTGCCGCCGGTATAATCCTGTCGCAAAAACGACTCGATCGCTTCTTCCAGAACCTGAGGACGGCCGAACGTCAAACACATGCAACTGACTGCAGGAAGGTGGTTCATTGGTTGGTCTTTCTGGTCTTGAACTCAACGAGTGCTTCAGAGTTGCTCCTCATGGTTCCAAAGCACTGTCAACCCTTGGTGCCAATCACGATTCTTGTTCAACTCGCCAAGTGTCAAAATCCTGTGGTGCGCAAAATGGCGAAACGAGGGATGCATATCCTGCCGCGCCGTGTCGTGGACCATACAAAATCCTGTCGGCGAAAGCATCGCAGTGGCCTTGCTCATGCACTGCTATCGATAGTCACCGTCGATGAAAATGAAGTCGAAGCTGCCAGTGATCGCTGGATGGTTGACGAACGTGTCGATGCTGACCTGGCAGCCATAGGGACATTCTGTTGACGGAGGTTTCGCTTCGTGCAACTGAACGCGCGGTGAAACAAAGGGCTGAACCTTTCTAATCCATTCATGGTGCCATTCGATCCCGATCCACTGCTCAATAAATGAATGTCGAGAGAATACGACGGTGCTCCCGCCGATGCCCCACTCCAGACAACGCCTGGGCTGATATTTCAAGAGAAAGCTGTCGATAATTTGAGCCTCCTCTTCTGTCATGTAAGGCTTCAGCCCAGTATTACCTGTCATCATATTTCCTTCACACAACAATATCTATTCGACTGAACGGCTCACCGGCAGTGGAGAGAAGAATCGCATCACGAGTCAATTTGGTGGAAGAACTTGCGCCAATCTTCCTTGGCCTGTTCCATGCTCCAGTTCGAGTCGAGCCAGTCACGTGCGTTGTGAATCATCTGGCGGCGTTCTTCGCTCTCAAAGGCGGCGCGCGAGGCAAAGTAGACGAACTCGCGCTGGTCATTGCACAAAAACCCGGTTTGCTTGTGCTGGACCATTTCTTGCCAGCCACCCCGATTGTCGACAATCAACAAACTGCCACTGGCCATTGCCTCAAATCCGATTCGCGGGAGGTTTTCGTAGGTTTCGGACATCTGAATGATGCAAGTTGCGTGCTGATAGAGCTGGTGAGCAGTGATGCCACCCGCGGCATAGCACTTGATCCAGTTTGGCGGTTGGCCGACCTTCTTGGCGATCGTGTCTTTAAAGCCGAGAATGATGCCCTCCTTGAGAACTGGAGCGACCATCGTTTCATAAACCCAGATCTGCGCTTGATGATATTTTCCTGGGTCGTCACGGGAAATCCGGCCGAAACGGAATTTGTCGCTCGGTCGATCGGCAATGAACGGAAACTCCTCCGCGTAAAAGTAGGGGCGTACCTGAAACCACTGGTACTTCGGGTTAATTGTCTGCAATTCAGTTTGCACCCGCAGTCGCGCGTGTTCTGTCTGGTACAGAAACCAGTCAATAAGTCCTTGGCGGTGAGCTTCCTTCTCGGCATCGAATAGCCAGCACATGCAGTTGACGAACGTTGTTGAGCGGGCATACTCGCGGATGGCTGGCAACGCCTTCAGAAAATCACCGTTGCAATAGGAAATGACGTGCATTCCTTGGCATGCCTTCCAGTTCCGCGGTTCGTGAATGACGCAGCCTCGTTCCTGCATCCGCATCGCTTGTAGATTAGGATCAATCTGTCCGGTATGGACGATGTGAACTTGCAGGCCGAGCGACTGCCAGCAGCGGATCTGGTGATCGAGTTCGGTGTCAGCACCTCCGAGCCGGGATGGATGCCCTACGACGCAAATCTTATTCATACTGATTGAGCAACTCCCGATGAAACTCTTGACGATCTGTTATCCGACCTTTGGACGCGATAACGTGCTTCAGCTTACCAGCAAGGGAGACCGGGTGCTTCTTGCTCCGGACGAATTTCATGTCGGCCTGTTGGAACTAGGCTGGACGATCGACGTCGTTTCCTTAGCAGAGCCAACTCCTTTAACGCTGTTTCGTTCCGGCTTGCCGCTCCTGCGGCCGGAGCAAATCGACTGGTCTAAGTACGATCTCATCTGGCACATGCTTCGCGATCCGACCCAGCCGGAAGCATTAGCGCTATTGGCACGATTGCCCCAACTGCCCAACGTGACGGTTATCAACCATGCTGATCGCTTAAAGGATCACCATAAGGCCAACTACCTTCCGATTCTCCACGCGCTCGGTCTGGCGCCGCGAGTCACGACGCTACCACCCAATCGCACTGGCTGGCTGCACTCGTATGGGTCTTTTATCAGTCCAGATCGAAAGTGGATTGACACAAATGCTTTTAACAACAACCGCGGCGACTATCCAGCACGAGGGCATGGCAGGATCGTCACTGAGTTTATTGACAATCAAATTGATGGCTGGCATAGCGTGGTTCGGTTTGGGTTTGTATGTGGTGTGGTGACATCTGGCTTGCGTTATTGGTCGACCGATGCTGCTTTTCGCTCAGGCGGCGCGATGCGCCACGAAGCTTATTCCGTGCCGGCTCGAATCGAACAGCGTTTATGCGAGGGCCTGAGCCGAATCGGATGCGATGTCTGCCACGTAGAAGCTGTCCCGACGGCGGACGGATTGTATGTAATCGATATCAATCCCTATCCCACGGCTGACGGAAAGACCCTGTCGACGATCACGCGCGCGATGGTGGAGAAGATAGACCGGCATTTTCGGAGGCAGTGACAGCGTGCGCGATGTTGTCGCGCGGCGAGTTAGTGAGTGATCGGTTAGGGGGAAAACCCCTCATCGCTGCGCCTGCTGATTGGCATCGGTGACATTTTTGTTGACACTGCGGACGACAAGCGATAAGAATTCGAGGACTACCTTGCCTGGGGGGAATTTGGAGAACGCCGTCAAGAAGGACTGACTGATGGCGCTTCCTCAATCCTGCCCCGATACACCGAGACTCATGGCACTTGGGGTGGCACATGGCGAAGACGCCGCGCATTATTTCTGTCTCTCCGGCAGTCAGCTCAACGTCGGCCACGACGCGGCTGAAAATTGTCGGCGAACATTTTCAGGCCGGCGCATCGGTTTCGGTGGGTGGCGCGGCGGCAACTAACGTCTCGGTTAGTGCCGACGGCAAGACGATTATGTGCCACGCTCAAGCAAGAACATCGGGGCCGGTTGCGGTCCAGGTGACGAACCCCGATGGTTCGACCGTTGCCTTGGCCGAAGCGCATTCTTTTATTCGCCCTTTGAGCGATCCGTCGAGCAGCAGTTCCAGTAGTTCATCGAGCAGCTCAAGTTCATCTTCGAGTTCCTCCTCGTCGAGCTCTTCGTATTCGAGCTCAAGCAGTTCGAGCAGCAGTTCCAGTCCCTCGTCAAGTTCGTCGAGCTCATCCAGCAGCAGCTCCAGTTCGCCGAGTAGCTCTTCGTCAAGCTCCAGTTCCAGCAGCTCGTCGAGCTCGTCCAGTAGCTCGAGTTCCTCCTCCAGCAGTTCGTCCAGTAGTTCGAGCTCTTCGTCAAGCTCCTCTTCGAGTAGTTCTTCTAGTTCCAGTTCGTCCAGTTCATCGTCGAGCAGCTCATCGAGTTCTTCCTCAAGCTCCTCTTCGAGCAGTTCCAGTTCGTCAAGCAGCTCTTCATCGAGCGGTTCGAGTTCCTCTTCAAGTAGTTCCTCGAGCAGTTCGTCCAGCAGCTCTAGCTCGTCCTCTAGCAGTTCATCGAGTTCGAGTTCATCATCGACCAAAGCCAAACCGAAGCCGAATAAATGTAAGAAGTGCCAGGAAGGGCAATTGGTCGAGTATGAAACTGCTCCCGGGGCTACCTGCCCAGTCACTTCACCAGGTCCAATCAGCTTCCAAGATGGTCGCGTGCTGTTGTCCGCCAACGATGTCTCTTCCGGTGGGTTTGGCCAGAGCTGGGGACACGCGCGCAGTTACAACAACCAGATGTCGTCGGATGTCGACTATGGGAACGGCGTCAACTGGCTCGTGTACCAATGGCCCAACCTAATTGAAGACGGCGACACGATCATCGTAGTTCGTGCCGGACAAAATTCCGAATGGTACGACTTGTCGGGCGGGAGCTACGTTGGGCGCTACGGCATCCTCAGCACCCTGATGTTCGACGGCACCTATTTTACTCTGGCGTCCCGTGGCGGTACGACGGAAGTCTTTGCCAACTTCAGCTCCGATGAGCCGGGGCAGCTTCTGCAGCAGGTAACGCCTGGCGGTGCCAACGTTAGCCTTTCCTACGACGGTGGTCAGGTCGCGGAAATGCTGCGGACCTATTCCGATGGTGGCGTGACCATCACCGAGTCGTATCTCTACACCTACCTCGACGGTGAAAATGCTGGCCATATCGCCAATGTCATGCTTCGTCGCCAGATTGGTGTTGGGGGACCGTGGTACAACGTCCGTAAAGCCACCTACACTTACTATGCCAGTGGCGATACCGATGGCTTGGTCAATGACTTGAAAACCGTTACTCGCTGGGTCCCCGACGGCACCGATTGGACGATCGACAGCACCGATTATTATCGCTATTACGTCGATGACGCTGGCGGAACTGGCTTCGCGCACGGCCTCAAATATGTCGTCGGTCCCGAAGCGTATCGCCGGCTGACCGCAGCCACTGGTAATCCCTTCACGGCCTCCGATGCCGAGGTGGCGCAATTCGCCGACAGTTACTTTGAGTACGACGGCCTGCGCCGAGTGACGCTTGAAGATGTCGGCGGTGGGGCGAGAACGTTCCGCTACGCCTACTCCATCTCCGCGTTTGCCGATGGTCCGAACAACTGGACGCACAAAACGGTCGAAACCCGCCCCGATGGTTCGCTGAATATCGCCTACATGAACCATATCGGGCAGCCGATGCTGCAAGAGTTGACCGATGGCGTGAAGCGCTGGATTACCTACCAGCAGTTCGATGACAATTACGACGTGATTTTTATCGCCGCTCCCTCGGCGATAAATCTCTCGGCCAGCCCGGTCTACAACGAGAGCGTTCCGGGTTTAGCCGTTCAATTGTTGACCGGCGCTGGGTTGATTACGACCAATGAATATTACGACGGCACCACCGGAGTTCCCGCTGGCTATCTCAAGCAGGTCGATATTCAGCAGGGAACGTCCGGCACGCCAATTGTTCAGCAACAACTGCAGTACACATCGAATACCGCCAACGGCGTTACGGTTTATCCCGTCTCGCAGAAGACCGTGTATCAAGATGATGCCGGCGCGGTGCCGATTATCACGAGCTTCTCCTACCTCTTTTATTCCGGCACCAATCAACTCTTGCAGAAAACCACCACGCTGCCGGTCATTCCCACCGGCCAGAATGGCTCCGGAGTGTCGGCGACGCAACAAGAACTGTACGATCTGTACGGCAACATGATCTGGGAACAGGGGCCCCGTGGGTTCATCGATTATTTCACGTATGACATCGTCACGGGCGCGCGAACCCAGATGATCGAAGACGTCGATCCCAGTCTGACAACTCTACCGAGCGGCTGGTCTCGCCCAAGCGGTCTCCCAACGCCGCTCAATCTAGTGACCGACTACACGAACGATAACCAGGGGCGGATGACCCAATCCCTGGGGCCGGTCCATGATGTGGATGGCGTGGGTGTTCGGACCGCCCGCTGGACTGTTTATCTCGATGCGCAACATCAAACCTGGAGCGGCCAAGGTTACGCTACCGGCACGCCGAGCGACTACGCCTATACCCTGGTAAACCCGGTTGCGATCACGATCAATGATCTTGCGCGGCGGGCAATTGACACGATTGCCGCGGCGCGGTGCTCGACGAGCGGACCACTCGATGCGGGGGATTGCTTTGACCAGGCCAGCTGGACGCGTTGGACTCGTCAGACTTACGACAATGCCGGTCAGCTCATCTCATCGCAGGCATATCACACCATCCCCGCCAGCGGCTCGGGGCAAGCGGGTGTCAATTACGACGAGACCGAATTCGGCTATGACGCGATGGGTCGCAAAAATCGCACCGTCACCCCCGGTGGGACAATCAGCCGCTCGACGTTTGATGTGCGGGGAAGAACGACAGGTTCCTACATCGGGACGGACGACTACGGCGCGACCAATACCGATCCGACCGGCGGCAGTGCGCCAGGCAATAACATGGTGATCGTGACCTCGAACGCCTACTCGTCAGGCTGCGATTGCACCCAACCGACCACCGTCACCAATTACGTCGACGCGAACCCGGCCAATAACCGGGTCACAACGGTCACGCTCGACTTCCGCAATCGGGTGACGACGATCGCTGGTGAGTTGAACACGTACCAAGTGCGGACCTACAACAATCAGAACCAAGTGGTTCAGGTCGATCAGTACAACGGTTCCGGCGGCAACCTGATTGCCCGCAGTCAATCGCGATTCAATCCGCAAGGGCAGGTTTATCAATCGTTGGTCTTCGCCGTGAACCCGAATACCGGCGCAGTCGGCAATGCCCTAGTGACCAACAATTGGTACGACGAAGCGGGGAATCAGATCAAAACGCTTCCCGCTGGCTCGCAACTGTTCACTAAAACGTTCCGCGACAGTCAGGCCAGAACCTACGGCGTTTACAAGGGGTACTATACCGGCTCGGGAACCGAGCCCTACAGCGCCGTAGGGCAGATCACCTCGCAGAACAAGATCTTTGAACAGACGCTCTCGTATTATTCGGGTACAGACAAGCGGCCGATCGAGGTCGCTGTTTACCAGCGCAACCATAATGCCGACAGCACGGGCGGGGCACTGCAACCGACGTCCTCCGGTGCGCAGCCCTGGTCGCGCACCATTTACCTGGCTAATTACTATGATGGGGTGGGCCGTCTCGGGGCGACGGCTAATTACGGCACGAACAACAACGCAGCGTTCATACGCCCCGATGCAGTTCCCGAGCGTAGCGATTCGGTCTTGGTTGTTAGTTATGGTTATGATCCAGCAGGGAATCGTTTTCAGGCGATCGATCCGGCTGGTGTCGAAACGCGGCAGACGTTCAATGCTCTGGGCAAGGCGCTGAGTAAGATCGGCAACTACACCGGCGGCTGCCCTGGAAACACCACCGATGTTACCGTCAAGATGCAGTACAACGCTGACGGTAATCTGGTTGCGCTCACGGCCTGCAACCACACCACCGGCGATCAAACCACGCGCTATCTCTACGGGGTTTCGCCAGCCGACGGCTCAACGCTAACTAGCAACGCTCTGCTGCTAGCCACGATTTACCCCGATGCCGTCAACGGTCAGGATCGTGTAACACAAAGCTACGACCGCCAAGGCGAGCTGATCGCCAAGACCGACCAGAACGGGACAGTCCATCAATACATCATCGATAAGCTCGGTCGCCAAACCGCCGATGCCATCGCCACGCTTGGCTCGGACATTGACGGTTCGATCCAGCGCATCGGCCAAGCCTATGATGTGCGCGGCTTGCCCTATCAGATCACCAGCTACAGCGATTCGGCCGGAACCACGGTCGCCAATCAGGTACAAAACGCCTACAACGACTTCCAGCAGCTGGTGATGCAGTACCAAGAACATTCCGGCGCGGTGAACACTGCGACCACGCTCAGTGTCGATTACAGCTATGCCGATGGCTCGGCCAACACCGTGCGCCCCACGAGCTTGGTCTATCCCAACGGGCGCACGACGACCTACGGCTATGGCACGAGCGGCGGCGATAACGATCGGATAAGCCGCGTCCAAAACCTGGCGGATGTCGCCTCGGGCGTCACGCTCGCCAATTATACCTATCTGGGTTTGAGCAGCTTCGTTCAGGTTAACTATCCGCAGCCCAGCGTTACCTACAACTTGGCTACGGGGTCAGGTGCCGCCCCTTATCTGGGGCTCGACCCATTTGGACGGGTGGTGAACTGCCTTTGGACGAACGCTTCGAGCACAACCGAACAGGTGCTGTATGGCTACAACCGGCTGAGCAGCCGAATTTGGCGCGGTTGCCCATTGGCTGCCTCGCAATCACCGCCGGTCTATCAGGATGAGCTTTACAGCTACGATCCCTTGCAGCGCCTGGTCGACATGTCGCGCGGCCAACTGATCGACGACAACACCCAGATCAACGGCGTCAGCTTCGCTCAAAACTGGCAGCTCGACGCCACGGGAAACTGGCCCGAGTTCCGCCAGTGGGACACCGCCACGCCGACTAACAACCTCGATCAGCAGCGGGCCAGCAATCAGGCCAACGAGATTGCGGCGATCACTCAGCGCTTTGGCGCTGCGTGGGCACAACCGGGTTATGACCGCGCCGGCAACATGACCACGATTCCCAATGGGAACGATCCGACCGTGGTCATGAACGGCGTCTACGACGCTTGGAACCGACTGGTCGCGGTGGCCGGAGTCGCGACCTACGCCTACGACGGCCTCAATCGGCGAATCACGATCACGGCCAGCGGCCACATACGTCATTGCTACTACACGGCGCAGTGGCAGGACATCGAAGAACGCCTCGATGCGTCAACCACGCCCGATCGACAGTTCGCCTGGGGCCTGCGTTACATTGACGACTTGGTGCTGCGCGATCGTTCGACGACTGGCACGTTGAATGAACGTCTCTATACGTTGCAAGACGCCAACTGGAACGTCACGGCCGTCGTCAACACCAGCGGCGTTGTTCAAGAACGCTACCGCTACTCCCCCTATGGCGCACCAACATTCTTGAACGCTTCGTTCGCGCCGATCGCCCTTGGCGGCAATTACCAGTGGGAAACACTGTACTGCGGGTATCGCTGGGATCTGGTAACAGGAATATTTGCCGTCAGGGAAAGATACCTGCAGCCTTTTATCGGCAATTGGATTTCACGAGATCCTTTAGGTACTCCAGAGAGCGAATTAAATCTTTATCTGTATGGGATTGATTCTCCATTGAACGCAATAGACCCGCTAGGAACTACGTCGTCTTTTACTAGCTTCACTTTCTTCGATATCGAATCGATAAACTGGAAGCGATTCGGCAGCGATAATCCTGATATATATCTGGGCTCGGCATATTTTGATTTTGACGCAAGCTGTACTCCCGACGGTCAAGTTGTATTCAATTCCGTACCAAGTCCAACAACTCAAGCAGTTCCAGGCACTTTCTGGCAAGCAGATATAGTCGCCACTGTTGAAGGTCCGTATGGCATTTCATGCGGAAATAATGTCGGGGTAGCGTCTGTATTCAATGTCGTTGCAACCACTTCCGGGCGAGGCGCTCGGGATGCGGCGGCCCGTTTGGGTGCCTTCGTCGGTGGGGTAACCGGTGCTGCAATGGGTGGCGGACTTCCTGGTGCCGTCGTGGGCGGCGGGATAGGCGCGGCTGGAGGGTTCATTGCTGGTTCAGTAGTGGAGTCGTTTTATGCGGATTCAAAAGCTGCGCGCGTGCAAGTGAATATTTGTTGCTGTTGTTTTGCCGGCCAGTCGCAATTCAATCCAAGCCCACAAGTGAACTACCAACTTGTTGCAGTAAGCAAAACGGAGGAAGTCTATGCCAACTGGAGTGCAACCGAATACAGCTGCGGAGGATCGGTTCCCTCCGGAGGACCGGACCAGCGTATCTAATCGCATCGCCGAATGCGAATTGAGGATGCAGCGGAATCGTCGGAACCTTCGCAGCGTTATTCTGGCACTGTTTTGTTTAGCGGTCGTCTACGTAGTTGATTGGGTTTATATACGGCCCCTCAGAGAACAGCGGTATAAAGAGGAGCTCAAACAGCTATTTGAAATCGAGATGCGCAAACTGGACCAGGAAGCAGCTAAAAGGAAGTAGCGTGGCTCGCGTCCTGTGCCAAAATAAATCGCGTACCAGGGAGCGCGTTTGGTCGAAGGTTCAGAACGGGTCGAGGTGTCAAAAAAGCGCTTGTCGGGCTCTGTTGAAAACCTGCTTTGATTGCTTCGGCCGCTAGCTGGGGTGGTTGCGTAATGAGTGGGTGTCGACGACGAGCAAGAGTCCGGCAGCGGTGTTGCGAGCAGCGCTCGATGTAGCGCGTCGCGCGCTACCCAAGTACAGCCATCGCTTCAGCCCCAAGAAGTTCACGCAGCATCAACTCTTCGCCTGCCTGGTGCTCAAGGAGTTCCTGCAACTGGACTATCGCGGCCTCGAAGCGTTACTGGCCGAGAACGCTTCGCTACGTGACGTGCTCGGACTAGCGACGGCACCCGACTATAGCACCGTGGCCCGCGCCTCGCGACGCTTGCTGTTGAGTTCACGTGTCCAGCGACTACTCGACCAGACGCTCCGTCGCGCGCGAGTGCTTCGTAAACTCAAGCGGGTGCAACTGGCGGCCATCGATTGCAGCGGCTTCGAAGCGCACCGCGTGAGCCATTACTTCGTGCGGCGTCGGGCGCGGGACGGAAAAACCACGGGAAAATGGCACACCACGACCTATCGCCGCTTTCCCAAGATCGCCCTGGTCTGCGATTGCCATAGTCACTTGATCTTGTCGGCTACCACGCATCAGGGGCCCGCGCCTGACTTCGATTGCTGGGATGCCACGGTCGACCAGGCGCGGCGGCGGTTGCGGATCAACAAGCTACTGGCCGATGCCGGCTTCGACGCCGAGTGGATTCATCAGGCAGCCCGGATCGTCTACGGCATGCGTACACTGATCCCGGCCAAGCATGGCCGGCCCACCGACAAGCCACCGCGGGGTTACTTTCGGCGGCGGATGGCGCGGCGCTTCGATCGCAAAACCTATCGCCAGCGCGCTCAGGTCGAGACCGTGTTCAGCATGCTCAAGCGACGGCTGGGATCAGCCGTCAACGCACATCATTACTGGAGCCAGTGCCGCGCCTTGCTCCTCAAGGCCATCACCCATAACCTGATGATCCTCAGACCACCAACAGGTTTTCAACAGAGCCCGCTTGTCGCAGTTTTGAAGTCGGGAGCGAGCGCGGCTGGGAAGCGACTTCTGTCGTCCTGGTCAAAAACATTGTCATCGACAAATTCCGTTAGCGGGGAGGGTTTATGCTGCGGTCTGCTGGCGCGAGTGTGCCGACCTGCCGCGCATCGATTGGTTGTCAAGACGCTGCGGCGAGAACCGCCGGGCGGAGTTTTGCTGCCGGGAAGTCGATGTCGGCGCGCACGGCGAGCGCCGTGCGAGGGAACCATGCCCCGCATGGACGCTCACGCGGCGTGGCGGTGGTAGTGCTTGAGCAATCCGCCGAGGCGAGATTCGCAAACGATTTCGCCACCCGTAATCGTTTTGTCGGGTGGAGGCTCGGGAGTCGGAGTGAGCAACTCGTTGCCCAGCCCTTGATGGGGCCGATGTGCGTGGTAGTAGCGGATGTATTCGGTAACGAGGTGATGTAGATGCCGTTCACCGAGGATCACGAAATGATCGAGACATTCCTGCTGGACCGACTGAATCCAGCGCTCGACGAAGGCGTTCATGTTGGGCGCGCGGGGGCCAACCGGCATGACCTGAATCGATTCGCTGGCGAACACGGCATCGAACGAGCCGGAGAACTTGGCGTCATGGTCGCGCATGAGGATCGTCGGTGGCTGGCTGTTCTCGGCGTGCAACAAGAAGTTGCGGGCCTGCTGCGTGACCCAAGCCGAATCGGGATTGGCCGTCGGCGAAGAGACGAAGACGCGCCGACTACCGACGTGCAGTAAGACCAGCAGGAAGTACGGGACCAACCCCGTAGGCGTCCAGACTTTTTTGCTGAAGAAGTCGCATTGCCAGAGGGTGGCGGCATGGCGTTCAATAAACTCGCTCCACGTTCCCTCGCCGCGCTTCGGTCCGGGATCGAAGCCGCCTGCGCGCAGCACGTTAATCACAGTCGAGCGCGCGAGCTTGCGAATCCCGAGCTTTTTCAACTCGCCGAGAATCCGGGTGTAGCCCCAGCCGGTTTCGCGCGCCAGGCGCAGGATCAACTGAACGGTTTCAGCAGCCGTACGCGGCCGGCCGGTCCTGGCCGACTTGCCGACCGACTTGGTTTCGCCACTGGCCCAGCGCGCGAAGGTTCGCGGCGAGACGATCGTGATCACGTCCTTGATCCGCGGTCCCAGCGGCAGACCGTATTTCAGAATCCGTTGGCGCTGTCGGGGAGAGAGGCGATAATGCTTGGGGCAGAGTTCCCGGTAGGTGAGCGCTTCTTGGCGGTAATACTGTAGCGTGCGGGCGACTTCCTGGCGGGCCGCTTGGCTGAGAAAGGCCACCAGCGCATGGTAAAACTTGAGCATCCCGGCAAAATCCACAAGTGCAAGTCAGAGTTGAGGATGACAGAGTTTTTGTACAGCGCTGCGAAGGTCGTAGCCAGCGCCGGCGCGGAACCATCAGGGCGGAAAACGGGCAACATCAGTGGTTAACAGCCAGCTTGCCACTGCCGTTAACTCAAACCATTCTGGTTCGTGGCCGGTTGTGTTCGTTTTCAAGCGGCCGAACACAACTTGAAATCGGCAACGCACAACCAGTAAACAACTTGCAGTTTTTCAAAAAGAGAGTATTGTCACGAAGTGGGTTGTGACCAGGGAGCTTTTTCGGTTTGCGAACTTCGCCGACCCCGGGGTTTACTTAGAACTCTCTCGTCGGCTTTCTGGGCACACTCGCCGTATCCGCAAGCCGGTACGACATTTGGGATGCGGAGAGTTCTCGTCCGCCGACTGGCGCGAGCGCAAAAATTGCTCGCGCCCACGTTTAGCCCGGACAAGGCGAGAAAACTCTCGCGCTCTCGGTTTAACAGACCCCGTTGGGTTAACAACCCCGTTGCTCTCGGACGGGCGAAAGTAACCGTTCTTGAAAGCGCTTTCATGGTCGACCTCGCCGAGCGATTGTCGCAGATGATTTCCAACGATCGGGTTGCCGATTTTGCCCGCCGGTGGCAGATCATCGAACTTGCGCTGTTCGGTTCGGTCTTGCGAGACGACTTCGATGCCGCGAGTGATGTCGATGTGTTAGCCTCCTTCGATCCGGCCGCGACGTGGAGTCTGTGGGACTTCACTCGAATGGAAGACGAACTAGCTACGATCATCGGTCGTAAGATCGATCTGGTGGAAAAAGAAGGTTTGCGAAACCCGTTTCGTCGGCAACACATTCTCAACGGCAGCAAGGTCATCTATGTCAGTTCCTAAAGATGATCGCGTTTACCTGTGGGACATGCTGACCGCAGCGCGGGCCGTGGTTGAATTCACGCGCGGACGCACACTGGCCGAATACGAGTCCGACCTGCTGTTGCGCAGCGCCGTCGAGCGGCAAATCGAGATTATCGGTGAAGCGGCTCGCCGAGTCTCGAAAGAGTTTCAAGAGATGCATACCGAGATTCCTTGGCGACCGATCCAAGCCCAACGGCACGTACTCGCTCATGACTACGGTGAGATCAAGCACGAGCGCATTTGGCGAGTCGCCGAAACCCATGTGCCCGAGTTGATTTCGCTGCTCGAACCCCTGGTGCCTGAACCGACACCAGAGAAGCCGCCGCCTCACTGACAAGGGCGATTGCGTTTTACCTCGAAAGCAACCCTCTCGAATTCCCTGTCATCGAGATCAAGAAAGTATCCAAATGGCTACCATTACGATTCAAGAGGCGCGTGCGAATCTGGACGAGTTGATTCACCGCCTCACGCCGGGCGAGGAAGTGGTCATTACCGAGAACAATCAGCCCGTGGCGAAACTAGTGGCGACGATGCCCGTTCCGCGAATCGTCCCCAAGCTTGGGACGCAGCGCGGGTCCGTGTTGTCGATGGAACATTTCGATGAGCCACTCGATGACTTCAAGGAGTACGTGGAGTGAGATATTTGGTCGATGCGCACAGCTTGCTTTGGTGCCAGGACGGGTCGGCCTGATCGCCAGCGGCGCGACCATCGCCGAGATTTTGGCCGACTATCCATATCTGGAGGCTGAGGATATCGAAGCAGTGATGCGTTACGCGGAACTGGGGGAGAATCGCGAATCATCATGACACCCGAAGCGGCGCTCGCACGACAGATCGAACTCTACCGAGCCATGAGCGGCGAACAACGGCTGGCCATCGCGCTCGACCTGCACGCGCTCTCGTGCGACCTGGCTCGCGAAGGAATTCGACGACAATATCCCCAAGCCAATGAGCAAGAGGTTGAACACCGATTACGGCAGCGCATTGAGATTGAGGCTGCCCGACGCTTGGGGGCTGTCAGATCATGAGAACCGAACGGGACTTGCTGATCGATGTCTCGAACGGCTCAATCGAGTCGGCATTCCGCACATGCTCGTCGGGTCGATGGCGAGCAACTTCTGGGGAATTCCACGCTCGACGCACGATCTCGATTTCGTGCTAGCTCTGAGACCGAATGATGTCGACCCGTTGGCCCAGGCCTTCAGTAACGGGTTTTTTGTACAACGCGAATCGATTCAAGGAGCCTTTGAGCCACCCTATCAGTTTAATGCCATCGATGAGCGGTCGGCGTTGAAGGTCGACTTCTGGTTGCTGAAAGACGATTCGTTCGAGCGTTGTGCGTTTGAGCGCCGGCAAGAGGTGGTTTTGTTTGGCACGCCAGCTTGGATAGCGACCGCTGAGGATGTCATCCTCCATAAACTGCACTGGCATCGGTTGCCGCCTTCCGACCGGCAACTGCTTGACACCGCCGGTGTATACGCGGTCCAGGCCGATGCGCTCGATCTTTCCTATCTTCGTCGCTGGTCGCAGACGCTGGGCATTGAAACGGAGTTAGAGGCGTTGCTCACCGGCAAGCTCAAACCCAAGTCAACTTAAATGCTGCCGATGGCGCGCGTCCTGTGCCAAAATTAGATCGCGTACCAGCGAGCGTGTCTGATTGCAGATTGGGAATGATTCGAGGCCACTATCCCAATGCCAATTACAGAGTAAACGGCGAATTTGAATTTGCGCAAGTTCTGTCTTGCTATTGCGCAGTCGCATGTCGGTCGACCTGCGTTTCACGGTCGCTAACCATGAAACGAGCAAAGTCGTCTACCGACACGCCGGTCCGCCGAGATGCCTCATCGGCAGCTTGCTTAACAATCTCTTCGACACGCTGCGCGAGCGCATCGGCTTCGGTTGGCTTCCGAGTCTGGTGGTTCTGATGTGGTGTCGTCATTTCTTTTTTCCCGTGGGGGACGCCGCTGCGAAAATTGACTCATATCCATGTTCGCAGAGCAATCGCTGTTCCAGGTTCTGTTGGATCAGCCGCAATTGCTCCATTTGCGACTTCTTGAAAAACCCAAAGTTGGCGTCAATGCAAATGACATGCGTTTGAACTCCACCGTCGGTCGTCTCCCCAAAAGGGATAGCGACCATCGAATGCAGATAGCTTTTTTGGCCATTGTGCCAGAACTCGAACGGCGCGGTGCCATCATCATGCGAAAGTTTCGCATCTTCTACAACCTGAATATCCCCGGTTGTCGCCGCGGCAACGATCAGGGAATTGCGATTGGTTGCATCGATCCTGTATCGGTCTTTGGTGCCGTTTTTCTTGTGCGATTTCAAACAATCTTCACTTTGACCGTCCCAGGACACCCGAAGTTTCAGCATGTCTTTATCTAATACGTAATATCCGACACGGAGGGTTGCTGTCGGGTTCACACGAACCATCAATAACCTGAAAATCCGGTGTACAACGAAAATGAGGGTTTTGATCTGCTTGCCGGGCGCCATTGCATCGGTGAGAATACGCAACAATGCTCGTGCGTCGGGCGGAACGCCCGGCGTAGCGCCGTCAACTCGCCACTTCTTGTCCTTGGCTGCTTGTACGACACTGTCCTTCTTCTGTCCAATCGCCTCAAGAAACGACTGGCTTACGACCAAGTTAAAGAACTCGTTGAATCGGGCTGCTTCGCAATCTTGGTTGGCGGCTTGAAGTTGTTGCTTCAGTTCCTGGAGCTCACTTTCTTTTTTGTCCGACTGCTTTAGCAGCAAGCCTTGGACCAGGATTGCAGTCATCGCCACGGCGACGAGAAGAAAGACGGGCAAGTCGGTCCAATCGAGCGTATGGCTTGGTTCAAAATGAGCCTTGGTGTCGACAAACTTGCCCAGCAGTGTTCCTACTCCGCCAAGCAGAATGATGAGGGCTGATAATGATCGCTTCAGGCTGGGGCGACTGTCGAGCCAGTTCTGGGGCCATGCGGCCCGAAAATAGGTGTAAAGGCTAATGCCACCCAAACAGGCCGCAAATATTGATAATGCTACCGCTACCGACATTCTGGCAGGTCTCCGCCTATCGCCGGCATACTCCTCCGCGCCAGCGTCGACTTAAACGGTAAATCCTACCCGAAAGAGTGGTGGCAAAACAAGCAGCGTGGTTGGCCAGCGGGCGAGCCTCCTGAAGCTGATCCACGACCCTTGTTGATTATGATTGACCTTCAAATCAGCAACTCCGCTGTCCGACTAGTGAGTCGGGGGCAATGGCCCAAGTCGAGTTGCCATTAATAAAAAGTAGTCCGCACCGGCTATGACAATTCTGTCTGCCGGGATATCTTTTCACATTCTTGCCACATCTTCCGCTGCTTCTCCCAACTGGGCGTAGCCGCAATCGGCCGCAGCTCTCGCTCCGAGATTGGGTCTCTGCCACGAACCGTTGCGGGCAGAAACAACAGCGCTTCCTGAATGTCTGGCGCGAGGCAGAGCAAGTTCATAATCTGGGTCAACCGAGCCCGTGTGACGTGCCCCAGCCGTGCCAGTTCCGCCTGGTCGGCCACGACGCCATCGCGAAGCAACGCGTCGAACCGGATCGCCAAGGCCATCAGTCGTGAGATGCGTGGCACGCGACCAACGGGCGGCGCAGGTGCCGCCTCTCCCGCGCGCAGTTCTCTTCGCGCCCGTCGCCCGTGTCCGAAATGCACGGTCCGTTCGAGGGTGATCATGCCACGGGCTCCTGTTGCGGGGCGATTTCTTGGGCGATTTGCTGAATTCCCGTCGCGTGGAACGTGATCGCAATCTTACCCGCGTGGCCGTCGTAACTGACCCCTTCGACCAGCATCTCGATGATCTGGGCTTGCTCACGCGGAGCGAGCTGGTTCCAAAGCGCGTCAAAACCGGCAAGCGCTGTGGCGACGTCACGTTTGTCAATCACGTTTGCCTTGAGCACGATCAGCTCGTGATCGATTTCCGTGAGCCTCCGTTCCGCGTGGCGAATCCGGTCGTGCGCGTCGAGCAGCCTGGCATCGCCGGGATGCCCCGTGACCGCCAGCTGAGCAAGTTCATTGTGCGCCGCGCGGAGTTGGCTGATGAGAACGCCACGTTCCGTAGCAAGACGTTCGATCTTGCCTTCCGCCTGTTGGCGCGCTTGGCAGAACGTCTCTTCGATTACGAGCGGATCGCGGCCGATATGCTTGATCTGGTCAACGACGAAGCGCTCGATTTCGCCCGCGGGAAGGGAGGGGGAAGGGCAGGCTTGCCAACCTTGTTTCTGAGCGCGATGACAAACGTAATACCGATATTGTCGATTCCCTTTGGCCGTATAGGTATGGCTCATGCCGCAGTTGCAGGCATGACACCGCAATCGCCCTCCTAAAAGCGCGGCGTGGCTGTGGCGGGTTGCCTTGCCGCCGGCGCGGCCGTTGCGTCGCAGGCAGGCCTGGGTCTGCTCAAACACCGCCGCAGCGACGAGCGGCGTCTGCTCACCGGGATGGACTTCTGACTTATAGCGGACTTTGCCCAGGTAGGCGACGTTGGTTAGCAAGTCGTACAGGGCGTTCTTGCTGAACGGACGACCGCCGCGCACATTGCCTTTGCGGGTCGTCCAGCTCTTCGTCCGCCAGTTCCGCGCGTTGAGTTCTTTCACCACCCCCAGGAGCGACTGCCGCTGGAGGTACAAGTCAAAGATCTCGCGAACCCGCTCGGCTTCCGTTTCGTTGACGACCAGCTTGGTCTCGACGACGTTGTAACCCAGGATCGGCATGCCGCCAGACCATTTGCCTTTGCGGCGGGTGGCGGCGATTTTGTCGCGGGTCCGTTCGCTGATCATTTCCCGCTCGAACTGCGCAAACGACAGCAAAACATTCAAGATCAACCGTCCCATCGACGTGGCGGTGTTGAATTGCTGCGTCACCGAGACGAACGAAACGTGGTGTTGCTCGAAGACCTCCATCATCCGGGCAAAATCCAACAGCGACCGACTCAAGCGGTCGACCTTGTAGACCACGACGCAATTGACCCGGCCCGCTTTGATATCGGCCAGCAAGCGCTGGAGCGCCGGACGCTCCATGTTGCCGCCGGTGAACCCGCCGTCGTCATAACGATCCGGCAAGCAATGCCAGCCCTCGTGAGTCTGGCTTTTGATGAACGCTTCGCCGGACTCACGCTGGGCGTCGAGCGAATTGAATTCTTGCTCCAACCCATCTTCGGTGCTTTTGCGGGTGTAGATGGCGCAGCGAAGGGACGCGGCAGGTCTTTCCCTGGTACGGTTCATTGTGCCCCTCCATTGCGGCGCAAGCCGAAGAAGTGAAACCCGTTCCAATGTTGGCCCGTCACCGCCTTTACGACGGCGGTCAACGATCGGTAGCGCTCCCCTTCGCACTCGAATCCATCGGCTAAGACGGTGGCACGAACGGTTCGGCCCTTGTATTCGCGTTTGAGCACGGTGCCGGGGAGCAGTTCGGTATTCGGTTGAATGGTGGCCGCGAAGGCCACCGTCCGCTCTGGCGTATCCAAGGTAGGTTTTCGTTCGCGGGGCGGCGTCATGCGCAGATCTGCGTCGTTGGCCAGCTCCATTGCCCGCCGACGCGCTCGTTCCGAAAGGTCTCCCTCGGCGTTGGCCTGCATCCGCCAAATGATCCGTTTAACGAGCCAGTCTTTATGTCGTCCGTTCGTGGGCTCGCCGAAAACTTCGGCGTACTTGGCGCGTAGCTGGTCGACGGTCAGTCGCTCCAGCGCGGCAACCTCTTTGGCTACATTCAACATGTTTGCTCCTTGTGTTCGGAACTCTCGAAACCGTTAACCCGTGTGGACACTGAGCACGGTTTCGGTCGGAACCTCAAGGCATGTCGAGGGAAGATTTGGCGAACTTTTGGCGTCTGCGGGAAGCGGGTCGCCCACCGCCAGATGAACCGCCCGCAGACGGAGAACACCCGCGGCGAGAATGCTTGCCAGTTCCTGGCGACGCTCGGCCGAAGAGATGGGGGGAGCATGGCCAGCGGGAGCATGACGAGCAAGAGTGGCGAGGTTCATCACCGTGGTCTCTCCACCGACGGGGTGAGTACTGCGATCAACGGGGCCGATACGCCGGGGCAGGGACGGGCACCTAAACGGGAAACTTGATCGTGTCAAAGCGGTCAAGCATCCGCTCGTCTCCTAACCTTCGCCTGGCCGGCAACGACACGTCAAGAATGTCCCTCCGCAATCGAGACACTCCCGCAAGCGCGGCCTGCAGGGACGTGGATCGCATTTCGGCGTGCGATCGATAAGGTTTGTCGCCACGCGCTGCACCGACTGCACATCGGTTCGATTCAACCGGAGCCGAAACGCCTCGTCGTTCACTTCAATGCGCATCGTGGGGTCCTCTCAGAAGGGAATGTCATCATGGGTCAATTCCTCAAACGTCTCGAGCGCTTCCGCCGGCAGCGGCTCAGGCAACGGACCAAGCTCGTAGCCGATGATTCGCTCGTAGGGTTCACCCGCCACGGAGCGGACCGTGATCGCCATTGGTCTGGCTAACGCTCCGGCCTGGGCAAGTTCCACAGCCCGCTCAATGGTGCCTGGTACTGGGTCAGGAGAACGGCGTTTCCACCAAGCGGCTGCTTTTTGACGGGCGTATCCCGCATGTTCCAAGCAAATCCATTCCGATTGGTAGTCGTGCCAGCCGACCTTGTAGTCGACGCGCATGGTCCGCGGGTTCCCTTCACGGGCGTCCCGCTTGGTATGGATCGAGTAATAAACGTCGCTGACGCGATGCGTCGTAAGCGTCACTTGTCCCGATAGCACGCCCGCTTCGCTGGCTTTCGGCTCGTGAGCCGGACGCTCCGGCGGCGGAAATGCATGGCCGCAGTCGGGGCAGTTCGCATAGCCGGCAGCAATTACGGAATGGCACTCGGGACATTCCTTGGCCGGCGCTGGGCCACAGCCAGCGCCGTTGCGATGCTTCGGTTGCACCTGGTCCACTGGCCCGTGCCGCACGAGGTTGCCGCCGAAGTCGAGCACCAAGCAGTTCGACTTATTGGGATGAAGACGAAATCCCCGTCCGACCATCTGGTAATACAAGCCAGCGGACATCGTCGGGCGCAGCAGCGCCACGCAGTCGATGTGGGGGACATCGAAACCCGTGGTCAGAACGTTCACGTTGCAAAGGTATTTGAGCGGGGCATGTCCAAATAAACCTGGGGAGCATTCCCCACGAAACCTGGCCAGAAGTTCTTCTCGCAGCGGCGCTGGCGTGTTGCCGCATACAAAGCCGCACTCCGCGCCAAACTGTTCGTGCAGCACGCGCGCGACGTGCTCCCCGTGGCAAACGCCACTGGCAAAGATCAAGCACGCCTGCCGATCTTTGGTCCGCTCCACGATTTCTGCGCAGGCGGCATTCACCAAGCCATCGGCGTCCATCAGCGTCTCGACCGCATCGGCGACAAAATCACCGCCGCGCACTGGGAGGGCGCTGGTGTTCACGGTCGAGACGCCCGCTTTGCTCACGAGGGGGCAGAGATAGCCGTCGCGAATCAATTCCTTGATGCCAACTTCGTAGCAGATGGCATTGAGAAAGTGATCCGGCGCACAGATCGACCCGGAACCCAATCGAAACGGTGTCGCAGTTAATCCGATCACACGCAGGTGCGGACTGAGCCTCTTGGCGTCGGAGAGAAACTGCCGATACATCCCTTCGCCATCGGCGGGAATCAAATGGGCTTCATCGACGACGATCAGGTCGAACGCCCCCAGTTCCTGGGCCCGTTTGTAGACGGATTGGATGCCGGCCACGATCACGCGCTGAGAGATGTCGCGCCGGCCCAACCCGGCCGAATAGACGCCGACGGGGAGCTCGGGACACACGAGTCTCAATTTATCGACAGCTTGCTCGAGCAGTTCCTTGACATGACTGACGACCAGGACCCGTCCTTTCCAAACATTCACCGCATCGCGGCAAACGGTCGCCAGAATGGGTGTCTTGCCGCCGGCGGTGGGAACGACCACCACCGGGTTGTCGTCGCGCCCGCGCAGGTGTCGATAAACGGCGGCGACGGCCTCGGCTTGGTACGGACGAAGTTGCATACGACCGTGGGGGGAACAACCGAGTTATTGGTTTTGTGCCAAGGTTAGGTAGAGTTCGACGGCAAGTTGCGGCAGGTCATCCAGCCGCACGACTGCCACCCACGGTTGCTGGTTCTGCTTGTGCAACACGACCGGAATGGCTTGGTCGGCGTCATGGATCGCTTGGTTCAGGGCTGGATAGAGGCGAAACGCTTCGGCCCGTTTCACCTCGAAATGCACGCGGGGGATGGAGGTGCGAATGTCGGGAGAGTCGTGGCCACCGGCATATTGGCAGCCACGATTGGCGTCGACGCGAAACAGCCGCCGCAATTCGGCCGCCGCTTCCCGTTCGCCCCGTTTTCCCTTGTTGCGTGATTTCAAACCCATCGCGTCACCCCTGAGTAATCGCCCCGTCCCGGCGCGGGGAGCAGGCTACGGAACGACGCGTCAGCCCGCGCCGCTCCCTCGCGCGCCTCGACCGCGCTAACTCGCGCGACGCCAGGGGGGAGTCGTATCAACCGCCGCCTGGACCGGCTTGCCGGCGGCAGCTTCCTTCTTGGCGTAGCCCTTGATCTCGTTAGTGAGCTCACCGGTGTCGGCGCGCTTCTTGCTCTTCACCGAGATCAAGAGCGGCAAGTCGTGCAACTCGAACGAGTCGTTCGGGGACGTGACGCCGACCGCCCGGCAAACGGCCGAGAGTTCAGCGCGGGCAATCTTGACCGCCGTGGCATTGGGGTGATCGAGATTGAGCCGTGCCCAGAGAAACCGCCCTTTGAACTCTCCTTCGATCACTTGGAAAGTGAGTTGCAGGTAACTTCCGGTGCCCAACTTGTTGGGTTTGAGTTCGCTTTCGGTAATGACCGCCAGGTATTTACCAGCCGGGATCGGTTCAAAATCGGTCGCCGGTTCGACTTCGTTCGCGTCAAAGCCTTTGAGGGTCGCCATCTGCTTGTCTCCGTGAGGTAGGTGAAAGGATCGATCAGGCGCTCATCGCGGCGCTCGAGGTAATGCCCGTCAGCAGCGCGCTCCAGTCCAGCGGCAATTCGCCGTCGAGGTTGTAGCGGTTCTTGGCCACACAGGAGGGACCACCAACCGTGCGCAGAATGCGCTCCCCTCCGTCTTTGCCGATGGCGTGGGCGATGGTCCGTTTGCGGCCAAAGCCGGCGTCCTCGGTTTGGGTGCGGAATTTACGCGCGGCAAAGAGGACCGCGTCGCACCACTCGGTGAGCAACGCCGCGGCGTGCTTGTGCAAGCGCGGCGAATAACGGTCGTAGGGGCTCGACTCGGGGTCGTCGAACTTTTCGACCTTGGCGTGGGCGATGAGAATCACCGCCATCGAGCGCTGGCGATGGAGCGCGCTGAGCTGATCGATGAATTGCCGCCAAGGGGTGAGCGCGTAGACGTAACCCTTGCCATAGCCGCCATCGACTTTTTCGATTGATTTCGCCCCGTAATCCTGACAGACGGCATCCCAGATCAATCGTTCCAGCCAATCGAGGGAATCGATCACGACGGTTTGGTAGTCGTGAGGCTCGTTGCCAAGCTCCGTGAGCGCCCCTTGGACGTCGGCGAACGATTGCGCCAGCGGAAACCGGTGGCAGTCGATTTCTCCCAGCCCGTCTTCGGTTTGGATGAAAATAGGCTGCGGGGCTCGGGCCGCGAGCGATGACTTGCCGATTCCCTCGGTGCCATAGACCAGCAGGCGTGGGGGAGAGGCGGCGCGGCCCTGTAAGATGTTTTGCAGTTTTCCCATGTCGATGTCCTTTCGTTCGCTCGCTTAACGGTTGACGGATAATCGCTGGCAACGACGACGGGCGGCCGACTCGGCACGGCTCACGAGAGCGCGATTGGTGTTGGCCCGCCACACCCGTCGCGCGTTGCCAGGCATTCATAGAAAATCAAAAAAGCGTTGCTCCTCGTAACCCGTGGGCCAGTGTCCGCTGGCCGCACACTGCCGTAAGCGTCGGATGGCCGCTTCGTTTTCACCGACCGCATGTTGCAGCACTTCGTCCGCGATCCGCCAGACGCCGGTGCGATAGGGCTCGCGCTTTTCAACGGCGATGAAATACGCCGGCATCCAAAGGCCGATCCGCTCGCGCAATACGGCGACATAGAACGCGACTTGGTGGCAATATCCGTAGCGCCGGGCGTCGGCCTCGAAGTAATCGAGGCTGTCGACCGTTTTCAGATCGCACAGCGCGCGGTGCGGTGCAAACCAGTCGATCCGGATTTGGCAGGGGATGCCGCCGTAATCACTCCGCACCACCCCTTCGGCCACGCCGTCCGACAACAATTCGCTCGCCAGTTCGTGACGTCCGAAGCTATCGGCCATGCTTTCCACGAGCGCCCGTTGGTCGGCCGTGAGGACGGTTTTTTGTTGGGCGGCCGCCCAATCGCTAAAGGCCTTGGTGGTCGGCCCATACGGTTGACCGGTTTTGGGATTGATTGGCCCGCCAACCGCGAACGCGTTCTGGAAGGATTCCCTTCCTTCCAGGATGAGCGCGTGCGCAGCGCGCCCCACGAGGTACGCGGGGCGGCTCTCGTCGGGAATCAGCCCAGCCCGCCGGCGGAAGTAAAGCTGTGGACAACGGCGAAAGTCACCCAGCAAATGGCTCGTGAGATACTCGCCCCGCTGGGCGTGGTAAACCTCCGCCGGTTCGTGGACAAGCACATCGGTCGGAACAAATGGTGCAACTGCACGTGACATGAGAACGCTCGCGAACAAAGGGGAAGGCCGTAATAGCGCCAGACGACGTCCGTGTCAGTCCTGGGGTGCGATGCCCGCGGCACGAAAGAGCTCCCGTAACGCGACCAGACGGCGGTCCATCGTCGTCCGCGAGATCTCCAATTCGCGGCGCGCCTCGGTTGGCGTGAGGAGCTTGAGGAGTTCGCATATCTCGCGCAATTCCTCAGAGAGCGTGTCGAGCAGGGCTGCGAGATCGAGCGCTAACTCAACCTGTTCGGGATGCGGTACGAAATCCTGCCCATGCCCCGTGCGGAATTCTTCCTCGCCGACCGTGGCCTCGAATTCAATCAAGTGCCCATCGCCATCTGCGATCAACACGTTAAGCGATGACAATTCCCCTTGAGCCTGACGGCAGAGTGCTCGCTGGCGTCGGCGCAACGAAATCGCTGTGTTCCTGACGACGTGTTTGACGAACGTCGACCAGCGCGAGCGGTCGGGATCGAAATTGTCGGACTGTTCCAGCAGCGCCAGTTGCAAGTCCTGGATCACGTCCTCGAGGTCCGACCGCGGAAAACTTCCGTCGGCCACGAGCGCTCGAGCGGCGTTGCGAATGAAATGGGTGGCCACTTTGTCGGTGACGTCGGGCGCATAGAGGGTCGTCATGGTGGTGCTCCTGGCTGGCCAGCGGGGCGAGCGAGCGGCACCAACAAAAACAGCGGACCGACTGTGTGCGCTGCCGTTGTCGGCGTCGCCCACAATCGCTTCCGCTTGGCGGTCGGCGAATTGTCTGGCTAAAAAACTGCTGAAGCTGGTTCTCGATCGAAGACCACAGGCCTTCAATCGACATCCCATTCCGCGAGAAACGGCAACCCATCCTGGATCACCAGCTTCGAGATCACTCCGTTTTGTTTGCTTTCCATCAACTCGAATAATTCGACATGCTGATCTTTCAGCACAAACTCTCTCGAAATCGTTCTGGGCCTACTCCGTTGACCACTCAGCTTGAACGCTTGCCTGATCTTCGGTGGCGGGTCGAGCACGGGCTCGCCGCCGCGAACGATCAGGTTGTGCATCGTGCCATGATTCGTTTGGTGCATCCGTTCCAGCAGCCAACGCCGCGCGGGCGTCAATGCCTTGGTATCCACTGTCTTGATATCCACCGCCATCAGTCACCTGTCTTAGTGCATCACAACTTCCTCACTTGAAAACATCCGCAAACGAGCGATCGCATGCGCCACAAAAATCTTTTCTCGATCGTCTCGCCACACCGCGCAGGCGCGCACCCGCGCTCGCGAATCACAGGCGACGGGGTGGCTGGGCGAACGAGCAGACGGTTCTACGGATGTCAACAAATCGAGCGGCTTAGGCCCAGCGCCTCAAGGAGTTCGCTCAGCGAAGGTTTCAACTCGTGGCGACGCGACCGCGCACGGCCACGACCTTGCCAACGATTCTAAAATCAGTTTCTGGGCCAATCGGAATCGGCCGATATTTTTTCAAGGGACTTTCAGGTTGCAGTTCGATGGTATGATCCTGCAGGAACAACCGCTTCACGGTTGCCTCACCGTCGACCAGCGCCACGACAATGTCGCCACATTCAGCCAGCGGTTGCTGGCGAATAATCACCACGTCTCCATCGCCGATTCCCGCTGAGCGCATGCTTTCTCCGCGCACCGCGAGCGCGAAGCAACGGTCTCTCGCCGCTAAGTCCTGCTCCACGAGCACTTCACCGAGCACGTCTTCCTCGGACCAGGAGGGCCACCCGGCCGCGACGGTGCCGACGAGCGGAATGGGGACCAACCGAGACGGGTGGTCCTGGGGCTTGCGGAGGACGACCAAGCCGCGGGTCTTGCCTCCGGAACGTTTTAGGTAACCCTTGCGCACCAGTTGGTTGATTTGTTCATGGACGCTCGCTGGAGAAATCTCCAGGGCCTCGGCGAGTTCTTGGATGGTCGGAGCGAATTGGTGACGACGGCAGTAACGGTCGATCTCCAGCAGCGTGCGCCGCTGCGGAGGGGTAATCCCAAGTTTTGGCTTAGGGCCACGTTTTTTCGGCTGCAAAGGCATTGCGGACCGCCGTTTTAATTAGCCCATAAATCAATTAAATAGACCTGACATTTAGCACGCCAGCTACTATAGGCGTCTGGCGGATCGATCACAAGCGCCAATAAGTGGCCACCCGCGGAAATAATCATTGCCCTCCTGTGGCGCATCCCGCCCACCGATTGCGGAAGTTATTCAGTAGCGGAGTAACTGCTGCCCAGGTCGCCTGGGGATATGTCGAGCGGGGATGTTTTCATGGTCAGGCTGCTGGAGGCAGCAGAGCGCTACGCCGAACTCGGTTACCGCGTCTTTCCCTGCGCCGACGGCCTGAACCCCGCGCCGCTCACTCGACACGGCTTCAAAGACGCATCGTGCGACCCCGAGCAGATCGCTTCTTGGTGGGGGCAATTCCCCTCGGCTTGTATCGGGTTGGCAGCCGATGGGCTGTTGGTGATCGACGTCGACGGCGAGAACAATCCGTGGCTGACGCCCGAACGTGCGATCGAGCTTTCGGTTGCGCCAACGGCCCGAACGCCGCGCGGCGGTTGGCATTACGTGTTCCGTAAGCCAGCCGGTTCGGCGTGGCGTTGCACGGTGGGGCAACTTGCGGCACAGGTCGATACCCGCACCGATGGTGGTTATATCGTCGTGGCCCCGTCCCGCCGGCCCGATGGGACTTATCACTGGATAGCAGGCTCGGAGCTCGACGTCCCTTCAGACCGATTGCCTCCGCCGCCCGATTGGCTCACTGCTCAGCTCGACCAGCTGGGTCCGACCTCGCCACCAATTCAGGCTGCGATAGGCAACTCGGACGCCAATCCCATTCCTGCCGGCCAGCGTAATGGCACCTTGATTCGGTTAGCGGGCTCAATGCGCCGAGTCGGGATGTCGAAAGCGGAAATCATCGCGGCCCTGACTCAAGTCAATCGCGATCGATGCGTTCCGTCGTTGTCTCCGGTCGAAGTGGATCGAATTGCTGGGAATGTCACGCGATATGCGCCAGATCAGGTCGCGACAGCCATCGCCGAGAATCATTGGGAGCAACTCGTTTCAGCGTCTGGAGCCATCGAGCCCTTGGCATTTGAGGCGATCACATCTCAACAACTCGACGACAACCAGTACGAGCTCGAATACCTCATCAACGGTATTCTCGTGCGCGGGCAACCAGGGGTAATCGCCGGCCCCAAGAAAACGCTCAAGACGAACATCAGCATCGACCTGGCCCTCTCCCTTGCTTCCGGAGGTCGGTTCTTGGGGCACTTCGCGGCCGACAAGGAAGTGCGCGTGGGGTTAATGTCGGGCGAATCCGGTGCGGCCACGATCCAAGAAACCGCGCGTCGCATCGCGGTGGCCAAACAAGGTCGCCTGCGCGATTTTACCAATGTGCTCTGGTCGTTTGCCGTCCCACAGCTCGGCAAAGCGGAACAGGTGCAAGCCCTGGAACGTTTTATCACAACACACCGGCTGGAAGTGCTGATCCTCGATCCGACGTATTTGATGATGCTCGGACTGGCCGACCAAGCGGGCAATCTGTTTGTCGTCGGCGCGTTTTTGAAGTCGCTGGGTGATATCGCGCAAGCCACTGGCTGCACGCCGCTACTCTGCCATCACCTCAAGAAGAGCATCGCCGATCCCTACGAGCCCGCCGAGTTGGAAAACATTGCGTGGGCTGGCTTTCAAGAATTCGTGCGGCAATGGGTGCTCCTCAACCGACGCGCTCGTTACGACCCGGACCAGGGCGGGCATCACGAATTGTGGATGTCGGTCGGTGGCAGCGCCGGCCATAGCGGATTGTGGGGTTTGAACATCGAAGAAGGAACGCGCCAGGAACTGGCCGGTCGTCGCTGGCAGGTGGAAGTGATCAGCGCCTTCGAGGCTCATCATGAGCGGATCACCGCTGCCAGCGAAGCAGCCGATGACCGCAAGCAACTGGTTCACGAAGCCAAGCTGGAACGGCAGCGTCATGCGGTCCTCAGCGCGCTCGAAAAGTTCCCTGCCGGAGAGACATCACGCGTGATCCGTGATACGGCAGGCGTGGGAGCGAGGGCGATCCAGGCAGTTCTGGATACGTTGGTGCAAGAAGGGAAAGTCGTCACATGCAAATTGCAAAAGAACAAACGCGAGGAGCTCGGATACCAACTTCCTGCTGGCGGTGGTCCCGGTGGTCCGTGATGGTCCGGCGCGCCGAGACCAGCCGGGGTTGGCGGTGGTGGTCCCGCCTATATATAGGCGGACCACCCACCACCGACACCACCGCGCTCCCAGCGCTCTCGCGGACGAAGTGCGGGACCAGCGCGCCCCCCGCGTGTCGTCGCCACGGTTGGCCCACGTTTGCCAACGAGCGCATGGTTGGCCGGTTCGTCGCAACAGAAATCGAACGCCACACGCCGCCACCCGTTGGCCCACGGCGCGCGTGCCAAAGTGGCAGAGAGTGCCAGACTGGCAGACGGAAGGTCAACGCAAGCCAGGGCCAATAGGTACTTCCGGGCGAAATCGGTCCGCCGCTGGCAGCGGGAACAGCCGCCAACCTAGAGAGAGTTTGTTTTGGTTGTCCGAACCCTATTGGGAGAACTGCCATGTCGCTTGATACGTCACGCGAGCATCGTCCCGAAAGCCTCTGGAAAGCGGTCGTGGTTCCTACGGCCAAAGGTCTGGAAGCGTTCTTCTGGCGACTCGCCTGGTTCAGTCTGTTCGCTGGATTCATTTACTGCTGCTTTCACACTCGCCAACCCGCCAATCAAGGAGCCGGTCATGAAAATCGAACTGCGAAGTTTATCCACGCTGAAGCCGTACCTCAACAATCCGCGACTGAACGATGATGCCGTGGCGGCCGTGGCCGCCAGCATCAAAGAGTTCGGCTTTCGACAACCGATCGTGGTTGACGAAGCGGGGGTGATCATCTGCGGACACACCCGATTCAAGGCGGCACAGCAACTCGGCCTGGAACAGGTGCCGGTCCATGTCGCCAAAGACTTGACGCCCGAGCAGATCAAGGCCTACCGGATTGCCGACAACCAGACGGCGTCGCTAGCCGAATGGAACTACGATCTGTTACCGATCGAACTGGCAGACCTGCAGCAATGCAACTTCGACCTGGGATTGCTCGGGTTTGACCAGGACGACCTGGCCAAGCTACTCAATCCCGATTTGAAAGATGGGCTCTGCGATCCAGATGAAGTGCCGGCGCCTCCGGATGCAGCAACCACACAGCCCGGTGACTTGTGGGTGCTGGGCGACCATCGGTTGCTCTGTGGCGATAGCAGCAAGCCCGCGGACGTCGATCGGTTGCTTGGCGGCGCGGTAATTCACCTCGTGAACACCGACCCGCCTTACAACGTGAAGGTCGAGCCGCGCAGCAACAACGCCATCGCGGCCGGCCTCTCGTCGTTCGCCGGCACGACGCACCACCAAAGCCTCGATGTGGCTCGCCACCCCGAGAAGTCGAAACCGACGCAGAAGAAGCTGCGCGCCAAGGATCGGCCGCTAGCCAACGACTTCGTGACCGATGGCGAATTCGACCAGCTGCTTGATGCGTGGTTCGGCAACCTCGCGCGCGTGCTGGCACCGGGCCGAGGCTTTTACATTTGGGGTGGCTACGCCAACCTCGGGAACTATCCGCCGTTCCTCAAGAAGCATGAACTGTACTTTTCGCAGGGCATTGTTTGGGACAAGCAGCACCCGGTGCTGACGCGAAAAGACTTTATGGGAGCTTTTGAGATTGCCTTCTATGGTTGGCGCGAGGGGGCGGCGCACGTCTACCTGGGCCCCAACAACGCCACCGATCTGTGGCACGTCAAGAAGGTCAATCCGCAGTCGATGGTCCACCTGACCGAGAAGCCGGTCGAGTTGGCGGTGCGGGCGATGCAGTACTCATCGCGCACGGGTGAAAACGTGCTCGACCTGTTCGGCGGGAGCGGCAGCACATTGATTGCCGCCGAGCAGACGGGTCGCCATGCCTTCTTGATGGAACTCGACGTCTTGTACTGCGATGTGATTGTCCAGCGCTGGGAGAAGTTCACCGGGCGCAAGGCAGAACGGCTGGCAGCCAACGAGAAAACCCCGGCGTTAACCGGGGCGTAGGAGGATTGAATTGGAAACAAAAAAGGCGTTACCCGTTGGCGGCGAAGTGCCCGCGTTCGGTCTTCTTGAACCGGGCTTCTTTTCCCTTGGTGGCGATCTCACGCAGGATCGCGCTGTAGAGAGTGGCGTGGGGCGTCTTGCCGCCGGGGCTGGTCCAGAGGCCCTTCGAAGCCATCGCCTCGATCAGCTGCTTGGTGGTCAACGGTTCCTTCGCGCCAGCCAGTACCTTCGCCGCAGCATCGATTGCGCTCAGCTTCTTGGGCTTCGCCTCGGCCTGTGGCTTGCCGGCCTTCTTGGCTGCGGGCTTCGCGGCCTTGGTCGCCTTGGGAGCCTTGGCTGTTTTCTTCGTGGACATGTTCGATCTCCTTCGTTTCGTGGTCGATGGTGTGGCTGCCATCATCAGGCCCGTGGAACCACCCGCGGGCGACGCGCTGTCGCAGCGCGTTTCGGCTTACATCTCGTCTTCGTCCACGTTCCCCAGGAAGCAGACGATCTGCGACAACAGTTCGTTGACGTGCGACAGGCTGCCAACGTGCCCCCAATCGATCGGGTGTTCGTCGTCCCCCGGCGCGGGCATGTCTTGCAGCAGTTCGCCAATGCATTGCAGCAGGTCGGTCGCCACCAGGTGAGCGTTCTCATAAGCAGCTTCCGCTTCCAGGCGTGGCTTCTTGTTGCGGTCTTTCGCGTTCATCGTTGGTCTCCCGTTGCGTGGTTCGGTTGTTCGCTGCGGACAGTCACACATGAGCCATGCGTTGCGCCACAGCTCAAGCGCCGTTCCGCTGCTTTCTGGATGAATTCAGCAGGTTTATTCGGGGCGCTTTAGGGGAGCCGAAATCGCATGTCTGGCGAAACGTCCCACATACGGATCGATCCCACGGCGCTGGCGGTAGCGGATGCGGCGCGCCTCTTGGCGAAAGTCGGGGGACGGGCCGTAACCGAAGCGATGCTGCGCGAAGATCTGGCCCAGGGGGCACCGACCAACCGCGACGGGACGATCAATCTGGTCCATTACGCCGCCTGGTTGGCAAAAGAGATGGGTCGCAGCGCGGGAGAATCACATGGCGACTGACCCGCGCAAGCTGCGCCCCTCGGAACTCTGCCGACTGTTGAACTCAACGCCCCTGGGCGAAGTGATCAACGAACGGCAATTGCACCGCCATCGCAGTCGCGCTGGCCTGCGCATTGGCGACGCTCGCCACGTTGACTTGCTGCGCTACACGGCTTGGCTCGTGGAGCAGAGGCACACACCGAAGCCCGAACCGGCGGGCGATCCCTATGCCGCGCTCAAGGACCGAGCTCGCGCTCGCAATGCAGCGATTGCCCTGGCTGGCCGTGATATCGGCGAACTGCCGGCGGTCGTCAATCCCGAGCGAAAGGCGCAGGCCGCGTCGAGCTTTCGTTACTTCTGTGACGCCTATTTTCCGCTGACATTTCACCTGCCGTGGTCCCCCGACCACTTGAAGGTGATCGCCAAGATCGAGCAGGCCGTGTTGCGCGGTGGCTTGTTCGCGATGGCCATGCCCCGCGGCAGCGGCAAGACCACGATCTGTGAGTGCGCCTGCATCTGGGCGGTACTGTATGGTCACCGCGAGTTCGTCTGCTTGATCGGTTCCGACGAAGGGCATGCGATGGACATGCTCGAGTCGATCAAGATGGAACTCGACGGCAACGACCTGCTGCTCGAGGATTTTCCCGAGGTGGTCTATCCGATCCAGGCCCTCGACGGGATCGCCAACCGTTGCAACGGCCAACTCTACAAAGGGGAACGAACGCACATTGGCTGGACTGCTCGCGAGATCGTTCTCCCCACAATGCCCGACAGCATCGCCTCCGGAGCCATTATCAAGGTGGCCGGCATCACCGGTCGTATTCGTGGGATGAAGTACAAGCGTTCGGATGGCCGCACGGTGCGCCCTACGCTCGTCGTGCTTGACGATCCGCAAACGGATGAGTCCGCTCGGTCCCTGTCTCAGTGCGCCACGCGCGAAAGCATTCTGGCGGGCGCGGTCCTGGGGCTCTCCGGCCCCGGCAACAAGATTTCAGGGATCATGCCCTGCACCGTGATCCGCCCCAGCGACATGGCCGACAACATTCTGTCGCGTGAAAAGCACCCGGAATGGAACGGCGAGCGGACCAAGATGGTCTATTCGTTCCCCGCGAATGAAAAGCTCTGGTCCAAGTATGCCGAACTGCGCGCCGAAAGCCTGCGCAACGGGCATGGTGGCGAAGAAGCGACAGCGTTCTACGAGCACAACCGCGACGCGATGGATGAGGGTGCCGTGATCGCCTGGCCCGAGCGGTTTAACCACGACGAGCTGTCGGCCATTCAGCACGCCATGAACCTGAAGCTGCAGGACGAAGCAGCCTTCTTTGCCGAGTACCAGAACGAACCCTTGCCCGAAGCCACCGTCGATGCCGACGAACTCACGGCCGACCAGATCGGCAGCAAGTTCAATCGAATGCAGCGGGCCGAAGTCCCCATCGGTTGTAACCACCTCACGATGTTCATCGACGTTCAGGCGACGCTGTTGTTTTATGTTGTTGCCGCGTGGGAAGACGATTTCACCGGCTACGTGGTTGACTACGGCACGTTCCCCGACCAGAAACGCCCTTACTTCACGTTACGTGATGCGCGCAGCACATTGACCGTCGCTACCAAGGCTAGCGGCTTAGAGGGCGCGATCTATTCCGGCCTCGAATCGCTCACCCGTGAATACCTGGGGCGGGAATGGCGGCGTGACGATGGCGCAATGCTGCGCATCGAGCGCTGTCTGGTCGACGCCAACTGGGGTTCATCCACCGATGTGATCTATCAGTTCTGCCGGCAATCGGCGCATGCCGGCGTCGTGATGCCGAGTCACGGCCGCTTCGTCGGCGCTTCGAGCCAGCCCTTCTCGGAATACAAACGCAAGCCAGGCGATCGGATCGGCCACAACTGGCGGATGCCGAACGTCAACGGCAAGCGCTCCGTGCGCCACGTCATCTTCGACACGAACTTCTGGAAGACCTTTGTTCATGCTCGCCTGGCGGTGCCAATGGGAGATCGCGGGTGCCTGTCA
>JAFEBQ010000013.1 GCA_018242585.1 Planctomycetota bacterium | reverse complement strand
CTCTGCCGGTGGTTGCTGACTCGCTAAGAGAGAGTATTCGCATTTTTTCTCTGCGTCGCTCAGCGTCCTCAGCGATTCAATTCTGCTGCTTCTTCCTTTGCGCCCTTTGCGTCTTTGCGGTTCAAATTCCCCGACTCAGCCGGCCGAGGGAACCGGCCAGGTCACCGGCGCGGGATGGCGGCGCATCCAGTACCACAGTCCTGCCACCACCACGATCATCATTAAACTGATGTTCTGGGAAATGCTCAGCCCGGTGCCGAACACGGCTGACTCGTCGGTGCGGATGATCTCGACCAGGAATCGTGTCACGGCGTAGATCGAAATCATCCACGCGATTAGCTCGCCGTCGCGGCGCTTGAATGGCTCGTACGCGAACAAGAACAGCATGATCAGTAGCGCGTCGAGCACGCTGTAAAGTTGCGTGGGATGGACCGGCAAGCTGCGCGGCGGGGCCGCGCCTGGTGGCAGCGTGTACTCGCCGCGCTCGGTGCGCAGCTTCAATACGTCGGCGTTCTGCATTGCGCGATCGAGCAGCTCGACCGCGCGGCTGATCGTGTCGGCCGGCTGTCCGCCAATCGACTCCACGTGATCGCCGACCTGAACGCCTTGCTTCGCCGCCGGCGAGCCGGGCACAACGTACACCACGGTGGCTTGCGGCGTCTCGCGGGCCGCGACCATCCGCGCGCCTAACTGCACGCCGTAGAACAAGCCCCGCTCGACCTGTCGCGCGTACGGAGGCGTATACGTCACGCGCTCGCCAACCGACTGGGCCTCCGACGGATGAGCTGGAAATTCAACCGCCCAGCGGTGATCACACACGCCACCGAAGCAGCAGCCGTTCAAGAAGCAACCGACGCGGCCAAAGGCCAGGCCGATCATCAAGCTGGGGGCAATCAGGTCCAACAGCGGCAGTGTCACCAGCTTGTGGCGGCGCACGAACCAGATGAGTGAGACGAGCGCTCCGGCCGCCGCGCCGTAAACGACCAGGCCACCCTGATCGACGCGCAAGATCATGGCCAGCGTCTCGGTAATGGGCAACGGTTGCCCGGTATGATCGAAGCGGAACTGCTGCCAATACTCGATGACGTAGAACAGCCGCGCGCCGATCACCCCGCCGACGAACAGCCAGATGGCCAGATTGTAAATCACTTCGGGATCGACGCCGCGCCGACGCGCCCGGACGACCGCCATCCACACACCCGACAAGACACCGAGCGTGGTCGCCACGCCGAACCCGCGAATGGCCAACCCATCAGGCTCGGCAATCCGCGGCAGCAGCACTGACACCAGAAAGGCAATCGCGGCCAACAGCGGCGCTTGGGCGTAGACTTCGCGCGTGCTACCGGTGCGACGGTACAGGACATAGAGCCAACCACCGCCAAGCACCACGACGAGCGCCAACAGCACGCCGAAGCCCATGATCGGCACGCCGTGATACGTCTGCGGGATTTTGAAGAGGGTTTGGTGCATCAGTAGCGATTAGCGGTTAGCAATTAGCGATTAGTAATGAGCATGAAGCATTAGGTGAAGCCAAGATTTCCCTTCTGGCTAATCGCCAATCGCTAACCGCTAATCGCTTCTCAACACAATGTTATCAATCAACCGCGTATTGCCCACCTTGGCTGCAATCGCGGCCAGGGTCGGGCCGGTCACTTGGGCGACCGGCGATAGGGTATCGGGATCGACCAGGACGAGATAGTCGAGTTGCACGGCCGGCTCGCTGGCGATGACGCTCTGCATCGACGCTAGCAGCCGGGCCGCATCGCGTTCACCGCCGGCGACCAACTCGACGCCGCGTTGCAAGCTGCGCGACAGCACCAGCGCTTGGCGACGCTGCTCAGCCGACAAGTAGGCATTGCGCGAGCTCATCGCCAATCCGTCGGCCTCGCGCACGATCGGGCAGACAGCCACTTCGACCGGCACGTTCAGATCACGGACCATCTGCTTGATGACCAGCACCTGCTGAAAATCCTTGGCGCCGAAGAAGGCCACGTCGGGCTGCGCCAGGTTGAATAGCTTGAGCACGATCGTCGCCACGCCGTCAAAGTGCCCCGGCCGACGTTCCCCCTCGAGCGGCAGCGCCGCCCCGGCCACCTTGACCGACGTGGCGTGGTGCGGACTGTACAACTCCTGGACCGAAGCGGGGGCGAACACCGCGGCGACGTTGTGCGGCGCGAGCAATTGCAGGTCGGCTTCGAGCGTGCGCGGATACTTGCTGAAATCTTCGTTGGGCCCGAACTGAGTCGGGTTCACAAAGATCGTGGCAATCGTCACGTCGCAGCGCCGGCACGACTCGGCCACCAGGCTGATATGCCCGGCGTGCAGCGCCCCCATCGTCGGCACCAGGCCGATGGTTCTGCCCGTGCGGCGGGCGTCGGTCACGAGCGCGCGTAACGCTTGGGCGGTGGTAATGACAGGGGGTAGTTTCACGTCAAGGGGACCACTTCGGTTTGCATGGCGATGACCGCGGCGCTGATTTCGTCGACCTGCGACTCGACGGTCGGATCGGTCAACCACAACACCGGCGCAAAGCCGCGCGTGTGGCTGGGCGTTTGCCCCAGATGAAACAGCGGCGATTGTTCCTGGGAGACGATTTTCAACATGCCCGGCAGGTCATCGGCCGCGGGTTCTTCGGTTTCTTCATCGCGTGGCGTGACCAGCCACGAGCGCATGACCAGCAGCGTGGGCAACGGGTGCCGGCTGGCGATGCTGCTGAAGCGATCGACATACTCGGCCAGCGCCGCTGGCGCGAGCGCCGCCGCGCCCCAGGCGTACAGCTCGAGCAGCCAAAAGTCGCCCACGGCCACTTGCTCGGGCTGGGACCAATGACCCGCGTCGAGCGCCGCCATGCACTGCCGCAGGCATTCTAGAACGCGCTCGGCCACGCGGCCAGGCGCGCTTTGCGCCTCGTAATAGTCGGTCGGGCGCGGCACGTCGCGCCACAAGCTGCCGCCGCCGATGGTGGCCGGATAGTCGGCCGGCGCAGCCAGGAACATGGCGCCGGTGCGCTCGGCCACTTGTCCCAGCAGGTGTCGCGTGACGACGCTGCGCGGACCCGACACGGCCAGATAGCGATTCGCTCTCTCCAGGTTTTGCAGCAGCTCGGCCACGGTCCAGCGCAACTGGGGATGCATCATGCCCGAGGCGATCTCGACGGCGGGCTGGAGCGCGAAGCGGCGAAACGTCAGCCGCGGGTGGGGAATCGTCAGGTCGGGCGCGGTTTGCGCCAGAACCAGCTCGTCGTACAGCAGAATGTCCAGGTCCAGCGTCCGTGGTCCCCAGCGCTCGTGGCGAACGCGGCCGAATTGGGCTTCGATCTGCTGCAAGCGGGTCAGCAATTGTTCGGGACGCAGCGATGTTTCGACCAGGGCCGCCGCGTTGACGTAGTCGGCTTGCGCCAACGGGCCGCCGACGGGGGCCGAGCGGTAATTGCGGCTTTGTGAGATGACGCGCGATTGGCCGTCGGCCGCAAGCGCTTCAATCGCGGCCCTGAATGTTTCGGCCGGCGTTCCCTGGTTGGCTCCCAAGCCGAGTAATGCTCGTGGCATGTGGGGAACTCGCCGGTGCCGATGCGCGCAGGAGGGTAAAGCCGCCCGCGTGGAGCATTGCGGCGTCTCTCGCGCCCAAGGGGGGCGCCAGCGTGCGATCACGCAGGTGCGCGAACCACGCCTCGCATGTTGCTGTGAACAATCACCGTGGTGATTGTTCACAGCCGTCACGGTTCGCGCTCACTTGATTGTTAGCGCTGCCGAGCGAATCGCCTAGGGGGGACATCCGGGCCGCGACTTGTCGTCGCCGACGTCGATCCTTGCGTGGCCGCCCCCCAAGCAATTTCGCTCGACCGTGCTGGTCTTCCGCCTCGACCAAACCACGGTGAGTGTACGAACCGAATCCTGCTGCGAGTCGTGATTGTGAAATCGCCGGTCGCGATTCCGCACTACCCCGTTCCGCAATACCCTGCTCCACGGCCAGCATTCGTCGTGGGACAGCACGTGGTAACAGGCCGAGCAAGGCAATTGCCAGACACGTTTGTGTTTTAGCAAAGTTGCGCCGTGACTGTTTCCCCGAGCCCCAGGTTACATCCTGAACCGTGGACGACGAGCGAAGACGCGGACGAAAAGATTGGGCGTATTGTGTCGGTCGAGGAACGATTGTCAAGAAAGCATTCACGCGCGGCGCGGATTCGGTTGTGGATAACTTTTTCGGCGTGCGGCGCGGCGGGCAAAAACTCTCGCGTGAAATCGCAGCGCGGCGCGGCGCACGCGCGCCGACGTGGAACACAAAATATTTTTTTGCGAGTCACGCGGCGCACGTGCGCCACGCTTGTCGCGCCGGTGCGCGTGGTTCGCGATTGTTTTCGGTTGCCGACTCGCGCACCATGTCCGGTTCGCAGCACGTTACGCCGGCCCTCCGCTTTGCCGAACTGAACTGGAGCGAAAGCGAGAATTTCGCGGCCCAGGGTTTCTGGCATGATGTTTGCGATAGTATTGGGCCGCTCCCCTCTCCAGGTCAGACGGCGGGTTCGGAACAGCCCGCCGTCGACAGGTTCCCAATGCCTGTTGCACCGAGGCCGCCCGCGTGGCGAACGCAGCCTGGGAAGGGCAAGAAACGCGGCATTCGTGGGCCCTTTCGGGCTCCAAGAAGCCGGATCGCGGCCGAGGGGATCACGCCGAGCAAACCCTCGGCCCGATCTGCCGCAGCAACGCGCGTCGGGGGCCATCGCAACCATGGCCTCCGACACGTGTTGCAATTTGATACATCGAAATGATACACTTGTATTGTTATCAAACACCTGGATTCGGGTTATAACAAACAGGTGCTAGCACGATAGTCACGCGCGACGAAAGTCGTTGCTGAAAAAGGTTTTTGCTTTGTTGGCTGTTTGGGAATCGGTATCATACGTGGCTACATCAGACTGGTGTTGCCGCCCTTGTCGTCCCCCCATTGCGAGTACATTTTTCGTGGCGATTGTTTCGCCGCGCAATAAAAACTTCGCCAGGCAGGTTCGGCGAGCCCCTTCTCGTTGCCCACAAACGCCCATTACGAACAAGAGCGATCGATCAATCGCCCGCATTGTAAGTCTGGAGTGGAGGAACTTATGAGTCGCATTGGATATCGGATGACCGCGAACGGCATGATGCGTTGGACGGTTTCGACCATTGCCGCCACGGCCGCTTTGGCGTGGCTGCTGAGCGGCGCTCCGGTGGCAAACGGCGCCGAGAACACCGACGGCAAGAAGCTCGGCTCCGGCGTCTCGGACAGCGGACTGGGCGAGCAGGACATCGTCGCCTTTATCGACGCGCAAATCCGCAAGGGTTGGACCGAAGCCGGCTACGCTCCGGCTCCCAAGGCGACCGACGCCGAATGGTGCCGTCGCGTGTTCCTCGACGTGATCGGCCGCGTGCCGACCGTGATCGAGTTGAACAAGTTCCTCGGCGAGGGCGCTCAGAAGAAGCAAAAGCTGCTCGATCGCTTGCTCGACTCGGAAGAGTACCAGCAGGAATACGCCAACTATTGGGCCACCTGGTGGAGCAACCTACTGGTCGGTCGTCCGCCGGCTCGCCGCGTAAACGGCGAATTGGTCAATCGGGACGGCATGCACAAGTTCCTTCGCGACAGCTACCTCCGCGGCAAGCCGTACGATCGCATGGTTTACGAGTTGGTCAGCGCCGAAGGGAACACCAGCCCGAACGAGAAGGACTTCAACGGCGCGTCGAACTTCATCGCCAGTATGCTGAAGCGCGATGACCCAATGTCGACCCAGGCCACGGCCAAGACGGCCAAGCTGTTCTTGGGCCTGCAAGTGCAATGCACGCAGTGCCACAACCACCCGTTCAACGACTGGAAGCAAGACCAGTTCTGGAGTATGAACGCCTTCTTCCGCCAGACCAAGGCCGAGGCCACCACGCGGATGGGGCGCGACATCGAAGGGGCCGAACTTCGCAGCGTCGACTTCCGCGGCGAAGGCAATACCCAGCAAGAAGCCGAAATCTACTACGAACTGCGTAACGGCACGATGGCCGTGGCGTATCCCAAGTTTGTCGATGGCACCAAGATCGATCCGGACGGCAGCGTCTCGAAGGTCAATCGCCGCGCGGAGTTGGGCAAGCTGATCGTCAAGAGCGAGTACTTCGGCCGCGCGATCGCCAACCGGATGTGGGGCCACTTCCTCGGCTATGGCTTTACCAAGCCGGTCGATGACATGGGCCCGCACAACCAGTCGTCGCACCCCGAATTGCTGGAACGACTGGGCAAGGAATTCTCCGCCCAGGGTCACGATCTGAAGAAGCTGGTCCGTTGGATCACCATGAGCGAGGCGTACAGCCTGTCGAGCAAGATCACGCCGCGCAACAAGAAGGATGACCCGGCGATGGGTGAAAAGCCGAAGTTCAGCCGGTTCTACCTGCGGCAGATGTCCCCCGAGCAGTTGTACGATTCGCTGCACGCGATCACTCGCGTTAGCGCGCAAGACCTGGAGCAAATCCGCGGCGGCAAGGTCGACGAACGCCAGCGTGAAAAGCGGGAGTGGATCTCGCAATTCACCGTCAACATCGCCAACGACGAAGGGGAAGACCTGACCACGTTCAATGGCACGATTCCCCAAGCGCTGGTGATGATGAATGGCCCGCTGACCAACGACATCATCAGCGTCGACAAGCCCGACGCGTTGTTGCCCCGGCTGGTCAACTCGGGCATGAAGGGGACCGACCTGGTCGACTTCTTGTATCTGTCCACCGTGTCGCGTAAGCCGACGTCGGCCGACTGGGCCGTGATTAGCGGCGTGCTTGGTTCACGTCCCAATCTGAGCGCTTACCAGGACGTCTGGTGGGCCTTGATCAATAGCAACGAGTTCATCATTTCGCACTAGGCAGTATTCGAGCCAGGCAGAATTCACGACAGGGCCGCGACTGCAGACCAGTCAGCAACTTACATCTACCATCTAGCACAGTTCGTTCATCAAGGGAGAAACGGTTATGGCGATTTGGCACCGCGAGGGAATGACCCGTCGGCACTTCATGCAACACGCGGCGACCGTCACCGCGCTGTCCGCGCCGACCGCGAACTTTTTCGTTAACACGTTGTCGGCCAACGCCGCCGATGTGCAGCGCCGCCAGAAGGCGTGCATCTTGCTGTACATGGGCGCCGGCCCGGCCACGATTGACATCTGGGACTTGAAGCCGGGCGCTCCAACCGGCGGATCGTTCAAGCCGATTTCGACCACGGGCGATTTTCAGATTTGCGAACATCTGCCCATGTTGGCCAAGTTGGGCGAGAACTTCTCGCTGATCCGCTCGATGAGCACGCGTGAAGCCGACCACAACCGTGGTCGCTACTACATGCACACGGGCTTCGTGCCGAACCCGAACATCGAACACCCGAGCTACGGCGCGGTCATCGCGCACGAGACGGAATCGATGTGGAAGTACGCCGGCTTGGAGATTCCTCCGTTCGTCGCCGTCGGCGGCGGCAGCGTTGGCCCCGGTTACCTGGGCATGACCTACTCGCCGTTCGTCGTCGAGACCAACGGCCAGGTCCGCAACCTGGACATCGGCGGCAACAATCCGGGCCGCTTGATGGAACGGATGGACATGCTGGCCAAGATGGACCTGAACTTTGCTGGTCCGAACGAAAAGAACCTGCTCCGTGGCGAGTCGGCCTATGACCACTTCAAGGTGTTGAAGAACACCTCGAATCTGCTGACCAGCAAGCAGATGGAAGCGTTTAAGGTCGATAGCGAATCGCAGAAGGTCAAGGAACGCTACGGCGCCGTCGCGGCGGCGGGCGCTCCGGCCGCCGGCGGCATGGCGCGTAACACTGGCTTCGGCCGCGCGTGCCTGATGGCTCGCCGTCTGGTCGAGACGGGTGTGCCGTTCGTCGAAGTCGACTTCGGCGGTTGGGACGATCACCAGAACGTCCACACCAACCTGAAGAACCGTCTGCCGGTCATGGACCAGGCGATGAGCGCCCTGATCGAAGACCTGCGCGATCGCAACATGTTGCAAGACGTGTCGATCGTGTGGATGGGCGACTTCGGCCGTACGCCGCGCATCAACGGCAACGCCGGTCGCGATCACTGGGCTCGTAGCTGGTCGACGTTCGTGGCGGGCGGCTCGTTCAAGGGTGGCGTCGCGGTGGGCAAGACCAACGCGGACGGCACCTCGGTCGAGACCGATCCATACAGCGCCCAGGATCTGATGGCTTCGGTGCTGAAGTCGATGGGCATTTCGCTCGAAATCGTCCACACCAGCAAGAACAATCGTCCGATGAAGATCGCCGCGGGCGGCCGCGTGATCAAGGAATTGTTCGCCTAAGCCGAACCGGGCGCGACAGCCGACAGGGTTGCCGAGTCCATCATGTTGTTCACCCAGCCGGGCCGGTTGCGAAACGCAGCCGGCCCGGTTTTTTTTGTGCGCGCTCGATGGTTCGGAAAGAGATTTGCCACGGAGACACCGAGGGCACGGAGGAAGACACGGAGCAAGCGACGGAGGATTATTTGAACCGCAAAGACGCGAAGGTCGCGAAGAAAACCAGAAGCCCTAATGACGAAGGGGAGCGGAAGCCTTCGTCATTCGGACTTCGCTAGAGCGCCTCTCACGACGTTCTAACGTCTGGGTGGCACGCCCGTCCTTCGGGCGTGGGGAAGCATGTACCGATTCCGAGATTTGATAGGCGATTCCCCACGCCCTGCGCTGCGCTTGGGACGTGCCACCCACGCTACAGTCTCTTGAAAGTTGCTCTAGCAACCAGCAACTCGCAACTTCTCACGTCACTCCGCCGCGCTGCGGCTCCCTTGCGGCGAGCCGGCGATCGGTTGTCCGCTGGGCAGCGGCCGGCCAGCCACCGAGAAGCCGCGGTTGTACAGCTCTTTCTTGATGGCGTGGTACGTGGCGTAGCTTTCCGGATAGGTCCACAGGGTGACCGTCGTGTTGCGCGGATTGGTCCGCGTCAGCGCGCCATAGAATTGTGACTCAGGACGCATCGCCTGTTCGAGAGTCTCACCCAGTTCATCGACCAACGGCAGCATCACGAACTGGAGCAGTTGCACGCGAAAGCCGTTCGGCACCGCCTCGCGCCCCAGCGTGTATTTCATCCGGTAGCCGAACGCTGGCCCGATCGTCTCGGTCACCTCCGAAACATCTTGCAGCCGCTGGGCCTTGCGCTGGACGTCCTTCTTCAACACATCCACCAACTCGTCGATCGGCACGTAGCTAATCCGGTTATCTTGTAGCCGGAAATGAATCTCGTGCCCATGCACCGTGCGGCTGATCGGGGTGGGGTAGTTGTCGATCTTGACGATCTGCGACGATTGCTTCATCGCGGCGGCTTGCAACTGCTGGGTCAGCCGATTCAGCTCGGTCTCGCGGGCCGCCACGACCTGACGCAGTTGATATTCCTCTTGCCGGCGCGAGTCGAGCTTGCCGCTCTCGGCGTCGAGCAGGCGTTTCCCTTCGGCCGAGGCCAACAGCAACTGATCGCGCTCCTGCTGCCGGCCGGCCAGGGTCATGGTGTTGGTCCGTAGTTGCCGATCGAGTTGTCGCACGTCGCCGGACAATTGCTCGGCTTCGAGTTCCAATTCTTCCAGGGCCGCGGCCTGGGCCGCGTCGGGCTGCGGTTCCAGGTGCGACACGTCCTTGGCGCGCAAACCCGCCACCATCACCAGGATGATCAAGATGCCGACCATGTTGGCGACGATATCCAGGAACGAATCGCTGCCAAACGCTGGTTCGTCGTCGCGAATCTTGTTAGCCATGATGGTCTTGCTCGAAACGACGGTCTAGATCAAAAGCTGGTCGTAGCGCCGCGGAAAAGTTTGAACCGCAAAGACGCGAAGAAGATGCAGCAGGAATTGAATCGCAGAGAACGCTGAGAGGCGCAGAGAAAAAGCGAATACCTTCTCTCTGCGTTACTCCGCGATCCCAGCGATTCAAAATGTCTTTGTATTTCTTTGCGATCTTTGCGGTTCATTCTTTCATAGTGTGGTGTTTGTGATCCTCTGGTACGCACGGGGTGCGCACCCTACGGTGTGCTTGGCTTTCGTTCGGCTTAGGGGCGGGTGACGCGCGGCGGGCGCTGTTTGAGTTCCAGGCCGCTGTTGACCAGTAATTGCTGCAACTCAGCCGCTCGGGTTTCGCCGCCAGGTTCCACGGTCATCAACAGCACCGGACGCCAATACATGTTGTCGCCGGCGATGCCCCATGAGTTGATCCGTTCCCAGACCTGCGCGACCATCGGCTCAACGCTCTCGGCCGTGCTCTCGTGGAATGTCATCGTCTTGCTAGGCGGATACTCGCCCCGGCCGCTGACAAATAGCAATCGATCGGCATAGCACTCGACCGTCAGGGGCCGCGAGACCGGCACCGCGGCCACGGTCTCTTGCGGGATGGCCCAGTTGTCGTGCCTCGAACGGGCTTGCTTCTTCAACTGCTGATGCTGCGACTTCGACAGATTGGCCTGCGACGACGAGCTAGGTGAACTGGACGCGCTGGGCGAACCGGCGGTGCCGGCCGACGGGCTCCCCGCGCTGGCGGCGCTGGGTGAATACGAAGCAAAGTCGCCGCTGACCGGTTGTTGTTGCCCGTAGCGCTGACCCGCCGTTTCAAACTGGGTGCGCGGGCCGTTGCGAGTGGCTTGCGCCGCGCGCGCCACGCCGGGATCGTTGGACGACGCGCCGCTGGGCGAGCCGCTGGCTGACGAGTTGCTGCTTGCGCCCGACGGCGCCGCGCCGCTCCGGTTGTTAAAGCTGACGTTGCCGGGGCCTGGCATCTGGACGGGCATCGGCAAGCCAGCCGAGCCCATGCCGCCGCCCGGGTTTCCAGACGAAGTCGCTCCCGCGCCGCCGCCACCTGCGCCGCTGCTGCCGGTGCTGGCTTGTTGCGAGCCGCCGGACGTGTTGGAAGTTCCACCAGGGCCGCCCGTTCCTTCAGGTCCAGCGCCGGTCGTCCCGGCGACTTGCGAGTTGCCTTGGCCGGTGCCATTGGGCGTGCCGGCCGTGCCGCCGGGAGTGTTCGAGTTGTCGGTGCCGCCCGCCGTGCCGGTGCCGTTGCCGTTGCCGCCGGCCGCATCACCGCCCGGCGCGCCGTTTATGCCTGGGCTGCCGGTCATACCCTGTGCGCCGTTCATGCTCACCCCGCCAACACCTCCGGCGCCATTGCCACCGCCGGCATACAGATTGTTGCCGCCGGTGCCAGGATTCCCCAGCGATGGACCGCCGCCGGGCGTCGCGCCGCCAGGACCGCCCGCCCCATAGCCCCAAGGATTGGCCGAGGCCAGCCCCGACCCGCCGGGACCGAATGCGCCAGGGTTCGCGCCCGTTCCGCCCGGACCAGCGCCGCCAGCGCTTGTGCCAGGGCCGCCAGGGATCGCGCTTGGCACGCCGTTGGGATTGCCATTGATACTGTTGCCGCCCGTGGTGTTGACACCGCCGGGTCCGCCGCCGGCAACATTGCCGCTAGTCGATGCTGTGCCTCCTGCGCCATTAGCCGTACCCGCGACCGTCTTCGATCCGTTCAAGTCCAAACTTTGATACGGCGACAAGGCGGCCACCGTGGAAACTTCCTGGTCCTGGTCATAGCTCTTGCCGGCGCCGGGCCCGTGCCCGCCGCTCGAGCCGCGTCGATGTTCGTTGTTGCCGTGAATCTGGAACGGGCTGCGTCCGCCGCCGGCCACGTTGCCGCGTCCCGAGGCAGCGCGCTGGTAAGCCATCCGTTGATCGGGGGTCATCAAGCCTGGGGCCGAGGCGATGATTTGCACCTGGCGACGCCGGGCGTCTTCGACCGTTTGGGCCAGCGTCACGGCCAGCTCGGGATTGGGCGCCGGAAAGGCCAGATTCCAGTCGGCTTCGACCAACTCGTAGCCGAAGTCGCTCCCCCACGAGGCCATCGCGCCGCGGGCCAGATAGTAAGCCGGAATGCCATCGGGGCGAACGAGCAACAACGGATAAGGCTGGCCGTCGTCGCCGCGGCCGGCCTGGCGATTGCGGATCAGGTATTCGCGCTCGGCGCGGAGGGCCGAGGCCAGTGGGTTGCTCGGCCCCATCGGCCCCAGGAAATCGGCCTCGCTGAAGATGATGCCCTCGGGCTGCAAAATCACGCAGTCGCTGCGGCATTCGATGTAGATCGGACGTCGCCGGGTCTGGTTCGGACCGTCGTAGGGAATGATCGCGAACGAGTCGGGCTTGCGGCGGGCGTCTTCGTCGGCCTTCCGCAGGTCTTCCTCGAGATCCTTGATGTCCCGTTCGTAGTTGGCGATCCGCTTTTTCAGCTTACTGTTGGTCTCGTCGTCCGACTGGTCCGAACGCCGCAAGTCAACGGCCGCCTGGCGCAGATGGTTCATCTCGTCGCGAACACGACGGAGGTGATCTTCGACGTGGCTCAACTCGTCACGCGCGTCGTCGAATTGCGCGGCCAGCTTCTCGCGCAGCGCTTTCAGTTCGGCGATCTGGGCCGTCAGCTCGGCCTGCTCGGCGGCCAGCTTGGCCGTCAGTTGCGGCGTGGTGAGCAGCGCCTTGGCGGCGGCATCGCGCGAGTTGCGGGCGATGACGACCAGCATCAACAACAGCGCCCCCATGGTGCATAACAGCACCGCCAAAAACGGGAACAACTGGATGCCGGCGGCGGCTTTCGCGCGGTGCCGTGTCATGCCACCTTGCCCGAGTTCTTCTCCAAGCCGTCAGCACGCAGATGCGGGGCCGGAACGGCCGAACGAGTGCTGTCGTGCAAGTCGATGTGAGGGCCGGTGGGCAACACTTGACCCAGTCGCGCGTTCAACAACGCGATGGCCGACGAGAGGCTGAGCAGCGTCTCTTGCAGATGCTGTGACCCGGCCAGCGAGGCCAGGTTGTGATTGAGCGTCTTTTCCAAGCGCGCCACCAGGTTCGAGGCGTCGACGATCCGGGTGAGCATTTCGGTCTGGTGCGAAAGCTGACTCTGCTGATGCTGTAGCGAGTCGACCTGCTGGGCCACGGCGCGATGAATGCGGTGCCAGCGGCGACGGTTCGCCTCGGTCGCGGCGGCTTCGGCCGTGACCAGATGTTCGGCGTGTTGGCGGACGTTTTGGGCCAGGCCTTCGTTCAGCCCGTCGGTGATTTGTCGGGCGACGTCGCCGGTCATATTGCCCCAGCGCGATTCGGCCGAGGTCAGACTTTGCTGCCAGAGTTCGACTTGCTTTTGGACCAGCGATTCGGTTCTGAGCAGCACCAGCTCGCTCATCCGTTGCACGGCCGCCAGGTGCGGATCGTGGACCACGGCGGTCGAGGCAAAGCGTCCGGCCAGCTCTTCGAGCATCCGCCCGTCGATGTCGCCGAGCAGCTTTTGTTCGAACTTGTCGATCAGGAACTGGCCGAGCATCAGCGTCATCGACAACGCCAGCGCGAGCGCCGTGGTGTCGAACGCCACGCCCAGGCCCGCAGTCACTTCGTCGAGCGATGTTTCCAGCGCCTTGGGGTTCAGACTGGCGATGGCCAGCGTGATGCCGATGACCGTCCCCAAGAAGCCCAAAATCGGAATCGCCCAGATGATGAACCGCATCAAGGCGTAGCTGCCGTGTGCCCGGGCGCTGTCGCCTTCGGACAGGTATTTCAATTCGTCTTCCAACTTGTCGGCCGAGCCGTGGCGCAAGATCGTTTCGAGCGCCGCACGAAGCCGCTCGGGAAAGTAGCCTTGCAGTTGCGCGAAGGGGCGCACGCACAACTCGGCCAGCACGTTCGCCGCCTCGGGCGCGGGCAATGGCTCGGCCGGCAATGGGCCCAGCAGCGACGTCTTGAGCCGGCCGCGCTGTTCGGCCAGGTCGAAGGCCTTGATCACCAGCTCGGACACGCCGACGAAGAACAGGATCGTCTCGACGTACAACACCCAGTGGTTGGCGAAGTACCGGTAGACGTCCATGTAGCCGCTGTTCAGCTTGCCAGCGTGCAACAGCGCGTAAAAGCCGATCGACGCCAGGCCGCCCCAGAGGAGCGACGAGCGAGTGACGGTTCGGAAGGTACGGGCAATCGGGTTCAAGGCGTTGACCCTTGTCGTGTGGTACGTTGGTGTCCTGTCGTCGGCCGCGCCATGCCGCTCGCGCATCGATGTTCGGGCACTGACAGCAATCGCATGCCGGCGGACAGCTTGTCGTTGTTGCCCTCGGCGCGCAGCGCGGGAACAACAACCCATGAACCATAAAATCGGCGTAACCGCTAAACTCGATCAACCGAAGTTCGGTAATTTTTCGTTAGACGACGAGTGGGAATCTTGGGCAAAGTGGCTCGGCCGCTGTCGCGTCTCGATCGACATTGTCAGGGCGCAGCGCGAGCCTTCCGGCGCAGGTGCGGGAGTCCGCGCGGGGCGACATTATGCTCGCCCCCCAAAGTCGGGCCAAGGTCAATGACCGGGGAGCCAGCACTCGCAGCTAGCAATGCAATTGCTCATTTTGCCAGCACCGATCGGCGGAGCGGGTGTTTCCCATCTGGCCAACCGGGCGTGCTTCTACGACGATTGGTTCTTAACCTCATCGCCGAAGTCATCCCTCACGTCAGGACGACTGCATGACCACGAATTACGATCCGATTGCGGAACAGTACAAGCGGTCCAAGCAGCAGCCGTGGCGGACCTTGATCGAATGCTTCACGCTGATGGAACTGGTCGGCGACTTGAACGGCGTCGCGGCGCTGGACGTGGCCTGTGGCGAGGGATTCTACACTCGGCTGGTGCGGCAGCGTGGCGCCGCGCGCGTGGTCGGGGTGGACCTTTCGGCCGGGATGATCGACCTGGCCCGCTCGCAAGAAGCCCAGCAGCAGTTGGGGATTCAGTACGTCGTGGGGGACGCCCGGGAGTTGGCGTTCACGCAGGAGTTCGATCTGGTGATTGCGGCCTACTTGCTGAACTACGCCAGCAATCGGGATGAGCTGGGGGCCATGTGCCGGGGGATTGCCAAGTCATTGAAGCCGGGCGGCCGCTTCGTGACGGTGAACAGCAACCCGGCGGCGCGATTTCCCGACGCGCCCTCGTATCGGAAATATGGCTTCGAGACCCGCGTACCGGGCCCGTGGCAAGAAGGAGCGCCGATCACGTGGAAGTTCTACATCGGCGCGGAAACCTTCGAGATCGAGAACTATCATTTGAACGTCGCCGTCCACGAAGCGGCCTTCGCCGAGGCGGGCTTTCGCGAAGTGCGCTGGCACGCGCCGCGACTGGCCGACACGGCTAAGGCCGAACAGCCGGCCGAGTTTTGGTCCGAGTTTTTCGACGTGCCGCCGGTGGCGTTCATCGAATGTGTGAAATGAGTCGCCATCGGGCACACCTATGTATGCCGTCATTCCCGCGCAGGCGGGAATCTAGAGTGAAGTCTTTCCGCTAGATTCCCGCCTGCGCGGGAATGACGGAACGCGGGTTGGTGTTTGCTGCCTGGTTCCAACGGCGTCAAATCGATTTGCGCTTGCCGTTGTGGCGGCCGGGGCGATAGGTGGCGTAGCAACGGGGCGTCTCCCACAGTCGGGTTTCGACCACGGGAAACTGGTGCTCGGCGGCCACTTCATAGATCAGCCGGGCGATATTCTCGGCCGTCGGGTTCATGTCGAGCAGGTACAGCGGCTCGCCGGCTTTTTCCAGGATTGGCACCATCGGGTCATCTTTGCGCAGCAGCATCCGATGGTCCAGATGGTCGTCGACCCAAGTGCTGATCACCTGCTTGATGTCCGAGAAGTCCATCACCATGCCGCGCTCGTCCAACTGGTCGGACTCGATGACAATCACGGCCCGGCCGTTATGCCCGTGCAGATAGCGGCACTTGCCGTCGTAGTTCATCAGCCGATGGCCGTAACAGAAATCGATTTCGCGCGAGACGCGGAACATGGAGTTTTCCTGACTGAAAGTAAGTTGCCTTCGTTGATCGAGAGGCGTGTAATGTTTGTTCTCGTGAGTTCCTTTTCCACCTGAAGCCCGCTACACATGAGGGTGGCCCAGCCGCTTGCCGGCTGGGTCGCGAAGCGACAAGAAAAACGAATCGATGTCGCGAGTTCTTCTTGTTGCTGCGCAACACGGCCGACAAGCGGCCGTGCCATCCGAGCCACTATTATGGCATTCCCCATCCGATATCAAAACCATTCACTAACTCGGTTGGCTAGCATACCGCGTGCGATCCGGGCGGGCCACCAGTCGGAAGGCGGCCTGGCGCTCGGCACACTTGTTACACGCGCCGCAGTGCAACTGCCCGACCGGCGCGATGCACGAAAATGTCAGCTCCAGCGGAAAGCCCTCGCCCAGTTCCATCACGCGCCGCTTGTCGAACCGCGCGAACGGGCGCACCAATTCCACCGGCCGCGAGTGAGACCAATTCAAACAGGCTTGCAAGCTGGCGAAGAATTCATCGCGCGCGTCGGCGAACGGATTGGTGGCCAACGTGGCCAGCGCCAGTTGATCGACCCCGTGCAGTTGGCACCAGAGGGCGGCTTTCAACATCAACAATGCATTGCGCCCCGGCAGAAACACCGCCTCGTCCGGCGAAGTGACGCCGGGAATGTCTCGACCGGTCAGGCTCCAGTGACCGTTGTAAAGATCGGCCAGCGGCTGCTCGAGTTCGACGATCGGCAACACGCGCTCGTTGGGTAGCGCGGCCAGAAACTGGGTCAGCGCCGCGCGCTCGGCCATTTGCCAGTGGAGTTGCGACTGGATGTAAAACGGCTGCACCTGACGCCCCTGCTCGCGCAGCCAAGCCAGCAAGATCGCGCTGTCGAGGCCGCCGCTCACCAGCACGCCAACGGGCTCCAGGGCAGTCGAACCGGGTGTCATGGGGGCGAAATCCACGTGCGAAGGGAAACCTGGAATATCGGCCCGGTGGGAGCGGGCGTCTGGCGTTTCAGCTTGGAGGGGGGCCAAGGCCGGGTCAACCGGGCTGGCGGCTGGCTGCGGGTTTTCGCCCGAAAACGTGCCACTAGCCGATCCGGTTTGGCGGGGCTTCTTTTCGCTGTAACTAGCGTCACAACTTGCTCTTGCCTCGATTCATAGACCGGTTTACACTCCGCCCCCGCCGACTGGTCGGTTCTGGCTGATGGTACGCGCCGACCGGGCCAATGGCTTGGGGCCACGCCGCACGAACTGGCCCAGCCGTCAGGTTCGGCGCGTTCGACACAACTGGGACCAGGTGCGTGATTTACCTGAATCCAATGCCTTATCCAGGGCGCCAATTTTCTTGAATCGAGAATTCCGGCTTTTAGAATGTCTCTAAGAGCCCAGAGTTTTCCCAACCACGGATCGGTTTGGGGGTTAGCATGAAGAATGCTGTTCTGGGATTCGTCCTCGGAGTTGGTTTGGTCGGATTGGTTGCCGCCGGTTTTCCGGGGGTGTCGTCCGCCGTGGCGACGCCCGCGGGGTCGGTCACTTCGGGCGATCTGATCACGTTTACGGTTCCCACCGGCGAGCATCGCCAGCAATTGCTGCTGGTCGATCCGCGCCAGCGTGTGGTCGGCGTGTACCACGTCGATGGAACCAGCGGCCAGGTCACGCTGAAGTGCGTGCGGAATGTCTACTACGATTTGCAATTGAGCGAGTTCAACGGCGCGGCCCCCACGCCGCGCGAGATTCGCTCGCTGGTTGAGCCACGCTAACGCGGCGATCCGAGCGAACTCGGGCACAAGCGTCAAGCGTGGCGTATTGTGTCGCAACTGTTCGGTTCGCTCGGTCCAAGGAATATCGCATGGCCAGCAAGTTTCTTACGTTGGACGAAGCCGCTCGGCACTTGGGCCTTGCGCCCGAAAAGCTCAGCGAGCTGCGCACCCAGGGCCGGCTGTACGGCTATCGCGACGGCGCCAACTGGAAATTCAAGGCCGACGATCTCGACCGCTACCAGGCCGAACTGGCCGAAGAGCAATCGCAAGCCGCTGGCGCCAGCGACCTGGGCATGAACCTGCAGGCCGGCTCGTCGATTGGCTCGGATAACTTTGACCTGAAGTTTGACGACGAACCCGCCGCTGAACCGACCAAGAAGTCAGCCCCCGCCGCCGCGAACATCGGTGGCGAAGATGAATTTGAATTGCAGCTCGACGACGAGTCAGCGCCGGCGGCCGCGGCCCCCAAAGCAGCGCCCCAGGCCGACGTTCATATCGAAACGCCCGAACCAAGCACCGAATCATCCGACATCCTGGCTGGCGCGTTTGGCGGCGGTGGCGGCTCGGGCAGCATTGCCGGTCTGAGCGGCATCATCGCCCAGGACTTGCTGGCGCTCGACAGCGGCAAAGATGTTCACAAAGAAGCGGCCCCGCCCGAGCCCTCGGCCAGCGGCTCGTTGACGTTCGGCGTGGCCCCCGACGACGCCGCGAAGAAAGCCGGCGACTCGGACAAGGGGAGCGACGTGCTGGGGAGCGATTCGGCTCCGGCTTTGATCAATCCGACCGACAGCCAACTTGCCGGCGCCGCCGGTGGCGACACGGTGATCAAGCGCGGTAGCGACCTGGGCGAAGCGGCCATGAGCGGCCTCTCGCTCGAAAAGAAAGACGGCGGCTCGTCGTTGAAGCTAGGTGGCGATGATGAAGATGATATTTTCGCCGCCACCCCCGGCAGCGATGTTACCATGCGCCCCAGCGACAGCGGCATTCTGCTGGTCGATCCGGGGGACAGCGGCTTGTCGCTCGAAGGGCCGCTCGATTTGGGCGGCAGTTCAGGACTGGACCAGACCTCGGCCTTTGCCATGGGGGCCGACACCGGCGAACTCAAGGCCGATGACGACTTCCTGCTCACGCCGCTGGAAGAGCCAGGGGACGAATCGTCCGACAGCGGCTCGCAGGTGATCGTGCTCGACGAGACCGAGCCGGGCGCCGAGCCGACGGCCACGATCATGGGGCTCGACGCCGCCGCGCTGCAAGGGGCGTTCGGCGAAGCGGCCGCCATGGGAGGGATGGGCATGCCGGCCTTTGCCCCCGCCGGGGCCACGCAAAGCTCAATGGCCATGGTCCCCATGGTCCGCGAGACGCCGTTTTCGGGCGTGGTCGTGCTGATGCTGACGATGTGCGTCGTGGCGCTGGGCGTTTGTGGCGTAATGATTCACGACGTAATGATGAATATCTGGAGCTGGCAAGGCACCACGCCGTTCACCAGCCCGCTGTTGGAAATGCTGAAGAAGTAAGCGGCGCTCCGCGTCGCGCGCAGCCGGCCCAGGACGGGCCCACGGAATCGAAGGGAGTCGATTGATGTCGCGCAATGATCTTCAGGGGCGCGCGGTATTTAAGAGGCACTCAGCCCGCTGGTTAACGCTCGGCCTGGTCGCCAGCGCGTTCACCATTTCGACGGGCTGCTTCTCGTTCTCGCGCAACCAATTCAACACCTGCGAAGTCCAGAACCGCGCGCTCAACGAGCAGGCCAAGGCCCATCTGGCCGAGATCGCCAATCTAAAGGCCCACTCGCGCAAGCTCGAAGATCAATTGATCGCCGCCGAGGAAGACCTGTCGGCGCTCGAACATCGAACCGGCACCCCGCGCACGGCCGTCGGTCACAACTCGCGTGATGGTTTGGGACGCGGCCCGGTCGACCTGGCCTCGGGTGTCGCGCCCAGCGCCGCCGATCAGCGCCGGTTATCCGATCTGGCCCAGCGCTATCCCGAGCTGCGCTACGATCCACAGACCTGCTTGTGCAAGCTCGATGTCGATGTGTTGTTCTCCAGTGGTGAAGCCACGCTCGACGCCGACTCGCGCCGGCAACTGGCCCACCTGGCCAAGCTGGTCGCGGCCGAAGGGGACGGCCTGCACGTGATGGTCGTGGGCCACACCGACGATTTGCCCATCGCCGGCCGCGACGCCCGCGGCCGATATGCCGACAACTGGCAATTGAGCACGGCCCGGGCCTTGTCGGTGGCCGACTATTTGCAGCGCTGCGGGCTGCGCGAAAGCCAGCTTGGTGTGGCCGGCTTTGGTCGCCACGAGCCGGTGGCCGACAATGTTTCCGACGACGAGCGGCAGCGCAACCGCCGCGTCGAAGTCTTTCTCTCGGGGCCCGACACGCCGGTGGTCGGCTGGACCAAGACGCTGCCGAACTTGTATCGGTAGGGCGGGCTGCTGGTTGCTGTCAGGTGGTGATATTGGCCAGTCAGCTCGTAGGGTACGCACCCCGTGCGTACCATTTGTGAGCACCATCAGCTTCCGGTACGCACGGGGTGCGTACCCTACTGGGATGCCCCCAGTGATGGCAATAATTCCGTGGTCACGCCAGGCTCCCCGGCCTACCAAAACTCACGATTCGACTGGCAATCTGCCGGCATTTTGCCTGCGATTCTCCCCGGCCTAAGGGTTCATTGCCGGCCGCGTGGGGATATAATGAACGTCGGTACCAGCATCCCCATTTCAACCCGTTAGGGCTGCGCGCCTCCTGCCTGTGCAGCCCCCGGCCGCGAGCCCCGCGCTCGCCAGGTTCGATCTTATGTCGCATTGGGCATCCATGCCGCTCGCTTCGTCTTTGCGCCTTGGCATTCGTCGCGCCATCGCGAGTCGGCTTTGGTTCGCAATCTTGGCCATCGCCGGACTGGGCGCGATCGGTTGTGGGCCCGAGCCGGTGGTCACCCACTACCGAGTGCCGCGAGAAAAGGGGACCGCCCCGTTCGAATTTGTTCGCCCGCAGGGGTGGCGCGTGGCGCTGCCCGGCGAGATGCGGGTGATGGCCTTCGACGTTCGCGAGGGTGACCAGCGGGCCGAGATCACGGTTTCGACTCTGGGGGCCGCCGGCAGCGCCCTGTTGCCCAACGTCAATCGTTGGCGCGGACAGATGGGGCTGCCGCCGTTGAACGACGCCGAACTGGCGGCCGAGGTCAAACAAGTGCCAGTCGGCCCGCTGCAAGGCGGCTTTGTCGCCATGCAAGGCGCTGGCGACAAGCAGGGACAAGCCACGCTGGGCGTGGTGGTCATCAACGGCGCCAGCGGTTGGTTCTTCAAACTATCGGGAGACGCCGGCCTGGCCGAGCGCGAACGCGAACGCTTCTTGCAGTTCGTCGCTTCGATCAAGTTCCATCCGGCCGAGGGAGACGTGCATGGCCATCGCTGATATGCCTCAATCATCGCCGCGGCCTTCGCGGGGCGTCCCGTACGAAAAGAGCGACTCGGCGTTCGACCGCGTGTTGCTCGGCTGCCTCGACGCGCTGTCGTCGTTGAAGCTGACGGTCGTGTTGATGGCGCTGGGAGTATTTCTGGTCTTTGCTGGCACCTTGGCCCAGGCCGAGCAGGGCATCTGGGACGTGGTTCACACGTACTTCCGCTCGTGGGGCGTCGCGATCAAGCTGCAGGTCTTTTTCCCCCACGCCTTCTTTCCCAGCCACCCGGTCGTGTCGGGCTGGTTCCCGTTCCCCGGTGGCCTGACCATTGGCACGCTGATGTGCGTGAACCTGCTGGCGGCGCACTTGCGGCGCTTTCAGGTGCAAGTCAAAGGCCAACGCCTGCTCGCCGGGCTGGGCGCGATCGCCGTCGGCGTGGCCGTCACGGTGTTCGTCATCCTCAGCGGCTCCAACAAGAACGGCATGCTCGAATTGCCGTGGATCAGTTGGCCGGTCCTCTGGTACACGCTCGAGACGTTGACCCTCATCGGCAGCATCGTCGGCGTGGTCGCTGCGTTCCGCGCGGCCGGGCAAAGCCGCGCCGAACAGTGGGCTCGCCGAGTGGTGCTGTATGGCTCGGCGATTCTCGCCGGGTTGCTTATGCTGGGGATTCTGGGGCTGTTCAAGGTCGAGTTCTACCCCGGCGACGCCGCCATGCGGATCGTCTGGCAATTGACCAAGGGGGCGATTGCCGGGTTCATCCTGCTGGCTGGCTGTGCCGTGTTGTTCCGCAAGCGCGCCGGCGTGGTGCTGCTGCACGCGGGCGTGGGCCTGATCATGCTCAACGAAGTGGTCGTCGGCCTGTTCCACGTCGAAACACAGATGACCGTTGCCCAGGGTCAGACGGTCAACTGGGCCCAGGACATCCGCACCACCGAGCTGGCGATCATCGACACCAGCGATCCGAAGCTCGACGACGTCACCGTCATTCCCAGCAAGCTACTCGAACGGCGCGGCGGGCAGGTGATCAGCGACGATCATTTGCCGTTCGACGTCAAGTTGGTCGAGTTCCTGCCCAACTCGGACCTGCGTGCGCGCGCCAAGGGGGAAAAGACTCCCGCCACCGCCGGGCTGGGCCTGGACATCGCGGCCGAGCCGCGGCGCATTGGCGCCGGAGCCGACACCGACACCGGCGTCGATATGCCGTCGGCATACGTCGAGTTGTTCAAGCGGGGTACCAAGGAATCGCTGGGCACGTACCTGGTCGGCGTGCCGCTGACCTTGCGCGACATTCCCGAGTCGGTCGACGTCGGCGGCAAGTCGTACGACCTGTACTTGCGCTTCGCGCGCTATTACAAGCCCTACTCGGTCCACGTCAATCGCGTGGTGCAAGAGAACTATCCCGGCACAAGTCGTCCGAAGTCGTACGAGTCGTACGTCCATGTTGTTGACCCGGCGCGCAACTTCGACCGAGACAATATCAAGATTTGGATGAACAACCCGCTCCGCTTTGGGGACGAGACGTTCTATCAGTCGGGCATGCAAGCCGACCCGCGCTCGCCGGTGAAGACCACCACGTTTCAAGTCGTGAGTAACACGGGCTGGATGATCCCCTACGTGGCTTGCGCCATTGTGGCCATCGGCATGGGGGCGCACTTCCTGATCACGCTTGCGCGATTCTTGGGGCGACAGCTCGAGACCGACAAGTCGACGTCGGCTGGTCGCTGGGGCGTTGTCGTGCCGCTGGCGGCGGCGGTCCTGCTGGCGGGTTATTACGGCAGCCGGACGCGCACCCCCACCGCGGCCCCCGATACGCCCGACATCGCCGCCTTTGGCCGCCTGCCCGTCTTTTACGACGGTCGCCTGGTGCCGATGGACGCGCTGGCCCGGAACATTTTGCACCAGTTGTCCGATTACGAATCGTACGTCCCTTACAGCCCTCAGCTCGACGAGCCGAAGACCCTGTGGAAAAAATGGTTCGGGCCGCGGGTCAAGCGGCAACCGGGCGTGCAGTGGCTGCTCGAGCTGGCTTCGCGCACCGAGGTGGTTCGCGACCATCGGGTGTTCCGCATTCAGAACCTGGAAGTGCTCGACGCGCTGGGGCTGAAGCCGCGCGAGGGGTATCACTACTCGCCGGCCGAAGTCGTGTCGCGCCTGGAAGCGTTCCGCGACCAGGCCAAGCTGGTCAGCAAGGTGCCTTCCAAGGAACGCGACATTTACCAGGCGAAGCTGATGGCCGCCTGGCACAAGTTCATGCTCTATAGCGTGGTCCACGATTCGTTCACGCCGCTGGTCGTGCCCGAGTTTCCGACCGCCGAGGAATTGCAGCAGAACCCCGAAGCGGCCAAGCAGAAGCTGATGGATTCGATGGCTCGCACGCGCGAAGCGATCGAGCACCTGAATGCGTCCGAGCCGGTGATGGCCGTGCCGGTCAAGGACGAAGCCGGCAAGTGGAATTGGATTCCCTACGCCAACGCCGCCATCGAAGCCTATGTCAAGCGCCAGATCGGCCAGCCGGTCGACAAGGGCGTGACGATGATGTCGCAGATGCTGTTCCACTACGGCGAGTATTGCGAAGGTCCGGCCGAGGATCGCGCCAAGAACGCCGCCGAGTTCAACAAGGCGGTCAAAGAATACGACAAGTACGTTCACGAGGCGTTGCCGGCCAGCGTCGGTATGAAAGGCGTGGACGTCGAAGCGTTCTACAACGTGGTGCAGCCGCTCACGTGCAGCAAGTATGGTTACCTGATGTCGTTCGCCGTGCTGGCCATCGGCTGGATGGGCTGGACCCGCGTGTTGAACCGGACGGCGTTCGCCATGCTCGCCGTGACCGTCGCTTTGAATGTCATTGCGATCGTGATGCGGATTTACATCTCGGGTCGCCCGCCGGTGACGAACCTGTATTCGTCGGCGCTGTTCATCGGTTGTGGCGCGGCGATTTTTGGTCTGGCTCTGGAAGCAATCTTCCGCATTGGCATGGGTAATCTCGTGGCAGCCTTTTCCGGCGCGGTCTGCTTGTTCGTTGCCGACGCCTTGGCCAACGGCGACACGATGGGCGTGCCGCAGGCCGTGCTCGACACCAACTTCTGGCTGGCCACGCACGTGGTCTGCATTGCCACCGGATACTTTACAACCTACATCGCGTGGTTTCTTGCCGTGATAATGCTGATCGTCGGCGCCATTCGTGCTTTGGTCGAAAGAGGAAATCGTAGTTTCAAGTTTTTCGAGATTGCCATTCGTGCTCTAGACCGCATGGTTTATGGCATCCTTTGCTTCGCCATTCTGTTCAGCTTTGTCGGCACGGTGCTGGGCGGCTTGTGGGCCGACGATTCTTGGGGCCGCTTCTGGGGCTGGGATCCCAAGGAGAACGGCGCGCTGATCATCGTCCTGTGGAACGCCCTGGTGCTGCACGCCCGCTGGGACAAGCAGGTCGGCCCGCGCGGCACGGCCATTCTGGCGGTGTTCGGCGGCTGTGTGACCAGTTGGTCCTGGTACGGGGTCAACGAATTGGGCGCAGGGTTGCACTCGTACGGCTTCACCGAAGGAGTGCTGCTGGCGCTGATTGTGTTCTGCGCCAGCCAGTGGGGCATCATGGCCCTCGGCTGGCTGTTGCCCAAGTCGCTTTTCCGCACCACCGCGCCCGAGAAGCCAATCAAAGCGCAACTGGTGTAAGGCGCAACTGGTTTAATGCGCCACAGGCTCGCGCGACTTGATCTAAACCCCTCTCCCCCGGGGAGAGGGTGGCGGCGATAGCCGACGGGTGAGGGTCCACGTGGCCCGACGCCACGCATTCCACTCGGCGACGGTGACCCTCATCCGGCCTTCGGCCACCTTCTCCCCGGGGGAGAAGGGTTGCTGGATGCCGCGCGGTGCAATATCTCGCGCGCTGGTGAAGTCGTGATCGAACAGCGAACGACTACGCCAATAACTCGCGGCGGACTTTCCCTTCATCGCTCGGGCCAATCAGGCGCTGGTTCAATCCCTGGAACCGGTACGACAACCGGTACGGGTCAAAGCCCATCAAGTGCAGGATCGTTGCCTGCAGGTCGCGGACGCTGACGGCTCCCTCGGCCACCCGGTAGCCCAGCTCGTCGGTCTGGCCGTGGGCATAGCCGCGCTTCACGCCGCCGCCGGCCATCCAGACCGTGAAGCAATGCGGATGGTGGTCGCGCCCCAGGAACTTGCTGCCGTTCCGTTCTTCGTTCAACGGCGTGCGGCCGAACTCGCCCCCCCACACGACCAGCGTCGAATCCAACAGTCCGCGCTGCTTCAAGTCTTGGATCAACGCCGCGCAGGCCTGGTCGACGTCCTTGCACTTGCGCGGCAAGCCGGTCACCAGGTCGGTGTCGGAACTGGTACCGTGCATGTCCCAGCCCCAGTCGTACAGTTGCACGTACCGCACTCCCTTTTCGACCAGCCGGCGGGCCAGCAGGCAATTGTTGGCAAACGACGCGGCCCCCGGCTCGGCGCCGTAGGCCTTGCGGACATTCTCGGGCTCTTGCGCGATGTCAAACGCGTCGGGCACGGCCATCTGCATGCGATAGGCCAGCTCGTACTGGGCGATCCGCGTGGCCGTTTCCGGGTCGCGATCTTCGGCCAGTTCCAATTGATTGAGCGCACGGAGCGCGTCCAGGCTGGCGCGCCGCGTGCCGCGGTCCATGCCCGGCGGGTTGGCCGAGAACAAGATCGGCTCCCCCGAGCTGCGGCACTGCACCCCTTGATAGACGCTAGGCAAGAAGCCGCTGCTCCACAGGCTTTTACCGCCGGTCGGGTCGGTGCCGCCGGACAGCAGCACCACAAAACCCGGCAAGTCCTGGTTCACGGTCCCCAGCCCATAGGTCAGCCACGAGCCGAGCGCCGCATTGCCCGCGCGCGGCGAACCAGTGTAGATGAACAACTCGGCCGGGGCGTGGTTGAACTGGTCGGTGACCATCGAGCGGACCAGGCAGACGTCGTCGACGATCTCGGTGAATCGCGGCAGCAACTCGCTGACCCAGGCGCGGCTCTGGCCGTATTGCTTGAACTCGTGGGGCGTGCCGAGCATCTTGGGCACGCCTTTGATGAACGCGAACCGCTCGCCCCGATAGATTGACTCGGGGCAGGGCTGGCCGTTCAGTTCGATCAGCTTGGGCTTGTAATCGAACAGGTCCAGCACCGGCGGCGCGCCCGACATGTGCAGATAGATCACCGACTTGGCCTTGGCCGGCAAGGGCGGCGTTCGCACGGCCAGGGGGTTGTCGACCGCCGCTTGTTTGGCCGAAGCGCCGGGTGCGCTCGTCGCGCCGGCGGCATTCTCAGCCGCGAACAACGGCGGCGCGCCGGTCAACTCGGCCATCGCCATTGCGCCCAGGCCGAGCCCGGCCCCACCGAGGAATGTGCGACGCGTGACATTTTGCGCCAAGCGGAGATGCGGCGGCAGTTTCATGGCAATGTTCCTTTGGGCAGTGCGTCCATAGCTCCCTGTTAAATTTATTCCCAAGCCGGCGACTTCGTCGCCGTTCATCGGCGGCATAGCCGCCGGCTTGGTAGTTGTTATCGCGCAAAGATAAGTGCGTTAGCCTTTGGTCAACACGCCGTCCAGGTTCAACAGCACGTTCGCCACCACCGTCCAGGCCGCCGCTGCAGCCACGTCGGCCCCTTCGGGCAGCTTGCCCAGCGGGTCGGTCGCCATCTTGCGGGCTTCCTCGGGCTGGCTCTGGTAGTGGGCCAGCGACGATTCGTAAAGCGCCACGAGGGCTGCCGCCTGCTTGGCCTCGGCCGGTCGCGACAGGACCAGCCGCAAGCCCCATTTGACACGCGCCTCGGTTGCGCCGGCGGCTTCGTTCATCAGCCGACGACCGAGCGCCTGGGCCATTTCGACATAGGCCGGGTCGTTCAGCGTCACCAGCGCCTGCAGCGGTGTATTGGTCGGCAATCGGCGCAGCGTGCAATTCTCGCGGCTCGGCGCGTCGAACGTGACCATGCTGGGGTAAGGCACCGTCCGCCGCCAGAAGGTGTACATCCCCCGCCGGTAGCGATCTTCGCCGGTGCTGGTGGCCCAGGAGCGTTGACCGTTGAAGGCCGCGCGCCACAGACCCTCGGGCTGAGGCGGATAAACACTGGGACCGCCGAGCTTGTGACTCAACAGCCCGCTGAACAGCAAAGCCTGGTCGCGGACCGCTTCGGCTTCGAGCCGGCGGCGCGGATAACGCCACAGCAATCGGTTGCGCGCGTCGCGGGCCAGCCCCTCGGGGACCATCGCCGACGATTGCCGGTACGTGGCCGACGTGACCATCAACTTCAACAGGGCTTTCATGTCCCAGCCTCGCTCCATGAACTCGATCGCCAGCCAGTCGAGCAACTCGGGATGGCTGGGAATCTGTCCCTGCGTGCCGAAATCTTCCTCGGTCTCGACGATGCCGGTGCCGAAGAGTTGCGCCCAGAAGCGATTCACCGCCACGCGCGCGGTCAGCGGATTGTCGCGGCTGGTCAGCCACCGCGCCACGCCCAAGCGAGTCAGCGGCGCGTCGGACGGGGGCGCGGAAAACGATTGTGGATAGCCGGGCTGCACTTCGTCGCCGGGCGTGAGGAAGTTCCCCTTGGTCAGCACGAACGACTTGCGATGTTTGTCGGCGGCCAGCTCGCGCATGATCGGCACGTCGGCCGGCTTGATGGCCGCCAATTGCGTCCGCAGCCCTTCCAACTTGCGATACTCGGCCACGAGCGACGGCGCGCTGGGGCGGAAGAAGGCTTCGAACTGTTGCTGCTGGGCTGGCGTGCGCTTATCAGCAGCGGTTTCCACGATCGCTCGCACGGCCGGCGGCGGCAGCACCATCGGTAGCTTGCGCGTCGTCAGCGACCAGCGGAACCGTCCCAGGTTGCGCGGCTGGCCACGACGGGCATGCTCGATGACCAGCGTCCAGGTCTGTGGCGGCGCGTCGGCTTTCACCTCGGGCTTGGACAGCTCGAAGATCGCCGTCACCGGCTTGTCATTCGAGGCCGCGACGCCCCAGTAGGTGTTGTCTTTGCCGTCGGTGGCCTTGGCGGCCTCGCCGCCGCGACCGTCGCTGGTTGACTGGCGGACCAGCTTCACCGCGCGCCCGGCCAGGGGGACCACCACGTCGGGCTCCGGTGGCGTGTTAATGGTCCGCTCGGCCAGGGGCTTGCGCTCGGCGTCGAGCGCGATGACTTTGAACTTGGAAAGGCGCGTTCCCATCGCACGATCGGTGCGATTCCAGAGGACGATCGCTTCGACCGGCGCGGACTGGCCCAGATCGACTTCCCACCAAGCGTTCTCTTCACTGTTCGTGTGCGTGGTCGACTTGTCGGCATAGACGCCCGAGGTGTTGCCGTCGATGGCGTGGGCCGCTTCGCCGCCGGGATAGGTGCTCGACTGCGACGCCTTGCCCCGGGGGGCGATGTTCTGGCAGTCGCTAAAGACCTGCACTTCGGCCAGCGAGAGAATCCGCGGCCCGCCGGGCAGCTCGACGCGCACATAGCGCGCCGCCGGTCGGGCAGTCTTGTCGGCCAAGTACAAGCTGAGGGCGTCGATCTCGACCGTGCCGTCCTCGCCACGGCCGGGACCGTGCTTGGGCAACGGATCATCGGGCAACATTTCCAATCGCAGCGCGGTTACCTGTTTCAGATCGCTGGTGCCGCTGACGGCGTAGGTGTCGGCCTCGATGTTCTTTCCCTCGGCGCGGAACGAGCCGTCGTCTTGCGCTTTCAGCGTTGCGCCGCCGTACGTCCGCGCCGAAGCTGAAGCCAACGGCGACCAGTCGCGCCCGCCGCGGAGCCAGTCTTCCCACTCGGTCAACTCGGCGGCCAGTTTCGGTTGCGGGCCGTTCAACGATTTTTCAAGCGCGGCGATTTGCGCCTCGAGCGCCTGTCGCTGCTTCTGCTGCTCGGGCGCATAGAGCGGCATCGTCGGCCGCTCGTCGGGCTGGTCGAAATCTTCGGTCTGATTGAAGATCGCGAAGAACCGGTAGTATTCCTTGTGCGTGATCGGGTCGAACTTGTGCGTGTGGCACTGGGCGCAACCCATCGTCAGCCCCATCCAGACCTGCATCGTGGTGGCGATGCGGTCTTTGACGGCGGCGACGCGGAATTCTTCGTCGTCGGTGCCCCCCTCGGTGTTGGTCATCGTGTTGCGATGAAACGCCGTGGCCACGCGCTGGGCCTCGGTCGCGTCGGGCAACAGATCGCCCGCCAGTTGTTCGAGCGTGAACCGGTCGTAGGGCTGATTCTTGTTGAAGGCGCCGATCAACCAGTCGCGATAGGGCCAGATGTTCAAGCGCAGCGGGTCCGAGCCATAGCCGGCCGAGTCGGCGTAGCGGGCCAGGTCGAGCCACATCCGCGCCCAACGCTCGCCATAGGCCGGCGCGGCGAGCAGCCGATCGACCAGCCGTTCATAAGCGTCGGGCCGCCGATCGGCCACGAAGGCGTCCACTTCCTCGGGCGTCGGCGGCAGACCAACCAGGTCGAGCGACAACCGGCGAATCAACGTGTAGCGGTCGGCCGCCGGGGCAAGCTGCAACTTGTGCTGCCGCAACTCGGCCACGATGAAGTTGTCGATCGGGTTGTGCAGGCCGACGGAGCTCGTCACCTCGGGCGCGGCCGGACGCTGGGGCGCGACGAAGGCCCAATGCTGTGTGTAGGGCGCGCCGGCGGCGATCCAGCGGCGCAGGGTATCGACCTCGGCCGGCGACAAGGGCGGACCCGAGTGGGCCGGCGGCATTAACTCGTCGTGATCCTTCGAAGTCACGCGGGCGATGAGCGCGCTCTGGTCGGCGCTACCCGGCTTGATGATCCACTGGCCGTCCCGTTCGCGGGTGGCGTCGTCGCGCTGATCGAGGCGCAGTTCGGCTTCGCGAGTCGACTCGTCGGGGCCGTGACACTGGAAGCAGCGCGAGGAAATGATCGGCAGCACGTCCCGATCGAAGCGAACCGCCGGCGCGGCGACCTCGGCGGCGCATGTTACCGCCGCGAAACAGACGACCAGAGTTGCCGCGAGCGGCGCGGCGCGTGGCAATCGGCCAGCGCTAGTATGGTGGGAATGGTTGCTGCGGCGACAGTCCATGTGACGCTCGCGATGCGTGTTCGATCAACACCCCTCCCTGGCAGGGAGGGGCTGGGGGAGGGTCAGGACGTGCTTGGCCTGATCGTGGTGGGCTCGGTGAACGTGTACTGATCGCCGAGTTTCCTGGCGGTGAACGTCGCTACCCTCACCCGGCTCGCTGCGCTCGCCACCCTCTCCCTGGGAGGGAGAGGGGTAACTTGTCCGGCTCGTGCGCAAGACGAGCGATTCCCAATGCGTAACGCGGTATCTTACTCCGGCGCCTTTACGGCGAAGACGTGGGACTTGTTGGCCACGAACAACATGTTGTTGGCCACGACCGGGGTGCTGTACACGGCGTTCCCCATGTCGATTTCGGCCAGAATCTCTAGCTCCTTGCCGTGCTTGAACACGGTGAGCTTTCCTTCTTCGTCGCCGACAAAAACCTTGTCGTCGGCCACCAGGGCCGAGCCCCACGTGGCGGCAAACAGATCGTGCGTCCAGTAGGCCTTGCCGGTCTTGGCGTCGACACAGTGGACCAGGCCGCTGAAGTCGGGAATGTAAAGCAGGCCATCCTTGATGACGGCGGTGGCGATGGTGCGGTGCATCGTCTCCTCGAACGCCACCTTGCCGTCGCCGTTCTGATCTTGTTCGCTGTAGTGCCAGACCACGCCCGAGTTCGAGTTCGGCCGGCTGACTTCGCCTTCGGCCTTGTCGACGGCTTGCAGCCGGCGTGGCGCGATGGGGTGCTCGGTGTCGGGCAGTTTGAAGGCCAACTCGCCGCTGATGTCGCCACGCTTGGTCGGGTCGATGCACCAGAGGTGGCCAATTCCCTCGCCGTGCTCGGGATCCTGGCCGACCGCGATGTAAACGTGGCCTTCGTAGACCAGCGGCGTGCCAATCAGCTCGTTGCGCGTGCCGCGGCCGCCGAGGATGTACTTCGATTCCTTGGGGTTGGCGTCGAACTTCCACAGCAACGTCGGCTTGCCGTCCTTGCCGCCATTGGCTTCAAAGCTGTACAGCCAGCCGTCACCACCGGCGAAGACCGCTTGGGGCACGCCACCCAACTCGGCCACGCAGGCGCTGGCCCATTGGCCGTGCATGATGTTGTCACCGGGCGAATCGTCGGTCCACAGCACCTTGCCCGTGTTTTTGTCCAGGCAGATGAAGCTCGGCGCCTTGGGGGCGGGCAGGTTGACGTGCGATTCATCGACGCCGTTGCCGGTGCAGATGAACAGGTATTCGCCCAGCGCCACGGGCGAGCAACTGCACATGTTGTGCTGCGAAATGCCCAGGTCGCGCATCATGTCGCTGACCCAGATCACGTCGGCCTCGGTCTTGTCGGTGTACTTTTCATCCTTGTACGGGCCGTCGTTCTCGTCGTCGTAGAAACCTTCGGTGTCAAGGCACATCACCTCGCCGCGGCTAGTGACGAACCACAGGCGATCCCCCTCGACCATCGGCGTCGAGCAGATGCCCTGCAGCGGCCAGTCATGCACGCGCCCGGTGGGCAGCTTCTCGCTCGAGTGTTGCCAGAGGAACTTGCCGTCCTTTTCCGAGAACGCGATCAGACAACCCAAGTCGACTGTGGCCGGATAGCGCTTGATGTAGCCATAGCCGTTGTTGGTGCCGACATAGACCTGGCCGTTGGCGACCACCGGGTTGCCGTAGCTTTGCGAGCCCAGGTTCGAGACCCAGACGACGTTCTCGCCCGAGCCGGGCGTCCAGTGGCTGGTTTTCTCGTCGATGTCGCCAGGAGTGAACTCGGTGGGAATGTTCTTGGCTTCGGGCGTGTTGTTGCGCAAGGCGGTGCCACCCCACATCGGCCAGTCGTGCGGGCCGTACAGGGCCTTGCCGTCGCTCTTCAGCGCGACTTGCTTGACGGGAGTCTTTTCACCGGCCCAGGAAACATTGCCAGCCCAGGTGAAATAGCCAATCGCCAACGTCGACGCGGCAACCAGGGACAAAACCAACCAACGATTGCGTGACATATTCATGAACCGAGCAGGAGGGGGATGTTACGTGATAGGGGTTTCAGCGCGTCGGGCGCCGCCAGACTAGTTCGGGTAAACGCTCACATTGTCGATGTAGATTTCGGCGTCATTCGCGTTGCCATACATGCCCGGGCTGCCGCGCTCGTTGCCGGCCTCGTCGACCGCCTCGATGCTCCAGGCCTGGGGTTCCGGCATGCCGCGCGGCCAGACCTTGCCTTTGAGCATTGCTTTCGAGCCTTGAGGCTCGGCGCGGAACTTGATCGTGTACCAGGTATTGGGCTGCCACGCGAAGGGCACGGTTTTCGAGAATCGATCGAGTTCCGAAGACCAACTGCGAATCTGCAACTGCTGGCGAATGCCCATCAGGTCCATTGTGTAGCGCTGGTTGATCAACCCGATGTCGGGCATCTTGCCGACGGCGTTACTGTTGGCCGCGCCGGTCGCGGCCGCTGGTGCGTCGCCTGGTGTCGGCGCATCACCTGGCTTGCCGAACTTCAGCGCGCCGCGCACGTCGGCCTGGATGGTGTAGTCGCGCAGGTCGCTGGGGCCGAACCAGCCGTAACTCTTGGCCCCCTTGGGAATGGTCGTGATCTTGACCATCACGCGGCGGCCTTCGAGTTCGCGAATCTGGTGACGGTAGCGCATGCCAATCCAGGTGACCGGTACGTCCTTGCCCGAGAATTCAAACTTCCAGGGCAACGGCGGAATCACGCGCGTGCGTGCCGTGGCGGTCAACTCGCCAGCCTTGGCCGTGACGATCACGCCGCTGTGTTGCGGGGTGCTGTCGGCGGTGTAGCGTCCTTCGGCGTCGATGTTGCCGGGACCGGCCAGGGTGTACGTGGCCTGCGGCGCGGCGCCGAGCGACTGGCCCTCGGCATTGAACAGTTGCACCTGATACTTCACTTGCTGGCTTGGCCCGATCAGCGACTCGACCGGCGTCAACAACGCCTGGGCCGGTGTCCGGTCGGTCAGCGCGGCTTCGGTCGGTTGGGGCCGCATCGGCGCCGACGAGCTCTTGCCAGCGGCCGCGCCGACGCAGATCATCCGCTCGTTGGTCGGAATGTACAGCCGGCCGTGCGAAACGATCGGCGAGCCATTCACTTCCTCGGCTTCGCCATTGGATTTGATGGGGAACCGCTGCGTCAGGCTGCGGACGATTTCGACGCCCTTGGCCGATGGCTTGAGCACATGCCAGACATTGACGGTCGAGGCGAAGATTTTGCCGTCGGCGTACAGCAAGCTGGCCCGCATCATCGAGCCGGCCAACTTCACGCGCTTGCCGATCTGCTCGCCCGTCTTGGCGTTGAACGTGTAGACGTTGCCCGAGTCGTCGGCGCCGTACAGCCGGTCGTCGACTTTGAGCATCGAGCTGCGGCCGATCATGATTTCTTTCTTGGACCACAGCGCGCCTTTCCCGGTGATGTCGCTGCCGTCGTTGGCGAAATCGCCGCGGATGGCCAGAATCTGGCCCTGGGTGTTGGCGTCGGGGTTTTCTTCACTTTGCCCGATGTAGACGATGCCATCGTCAACCAAGGGCATGATGTTGATGCCACGCAGGGTAATCTTGTAGTTCCACAGCGGCTTGCCGGTTCGCGGCTGAAGGGCCCAGACGTTGCCGTCCCCCGAGCCAAAGACCATCGCGGCCCGGCCGTTGAAGGCCGTCAGGACCGGCGTGCTGTAGGTGGTATCTTCCGGCCGGGGTTTGGTGCTGGAGAACCAGACGGTTTCGCCGGTGTCTTTATTGAACGCCAGGAAGCGGTGGGCTGGCAGCGCCAAATCGCCCCAATTGGTCATCACCGCGTTGAAGATCACCAGGTTGTCAAACACCACCGGCACATTGGTCCGTCCGCCATAGGTGCTGAGCAAGCCGAACTCTTCGTTCAACGACCGCGACCAGATGGTCTTGCCGGTTTCGCCGTCGAGGCATTGGATGAAGCCATTGACGCCCTGTGAAAAGACGCGGCCGGTTGTCGGATCGCCGACCACGCTGCTCCAAGCCACGCGCTCTTTCGGCACGTCGCTCAGATAGATGTTCCATTTGTTTTCCCAAAGCTGCTTGCCGGTAGCGGCGTCGACACAGACGACGCGCTCCCCTTCGCGAGGCGTTTCCGGCTCGCTGCGAGTCAGGACGTACAGCTTGCCACGCATGACGATCGGCGTGCTGCGGGTGGCCAGATCGTGGCTTTGCCACAGGATGTTCTTGCCGTCCAGATCCCAATCGGTCGTCAGACCGGTTTCGCGCGAGATGCCGTTCTGCTCGGGCCCGCGCCACATGGGCCAATCCAGCGGGTCGGCCGACGAAGCCGGGCCGGCCGGCGCGCTGGCTTTGGCTTCGGCCGCCGACAGGGTTGCCGGAACGGCAAAGGTGAACAGCCCGACCAGCCACGACAAACCTGCGGCCAAGGCCCAGGCGTGAAACGAAGAGAATGCCATATTCATAAGAAGAGAAACTCGGTTGCCAAGCTGGAAAGCCAGGGCGCTTAGGTGGGATTCGGACCAGTGCCAGACATCAGACGGGAGCGAGCGGCGAAAACCAGCCACGAGAGCGCATTTCGCCCTCGGGGTGCGTTTGCCGCCGGTTGACAAGCCGGCAGTGGATGCCGATAGGTATCAGGATACGTCGACCCTGGGGGTGCGACAAGCGTTTAGCTTGCCCAATCCGGACAGTTTCCAGCTCAAAAAATGACATTCTGACGTTGGCTAAACTGTTTTGCCACAGGGGACTCCGACCAACGGCCGGTGCCTAGTCGAACCATTCATCGTGGGGGTCGAACTTGGGCAGGGCGACGATCATTACACGCATCCGCCCCACGGCCCGGTGGCGTGTGCCCGGGCGGATCAGAATGCACATGCCGGGGCGAACTGGAATCTGCTCGTCGTCGAGTTGCATGGCGGCGTCGGGCTCGCACTCGAGGAAGTAATAGACCTCGGTTAGCCGCTTGTGGTAGTGAACCCGGGCGTCGACCGAGATGTCGGTGCGGTGAATCGTGGCCGGGTAATCGGGCAGATCGGCGAACGCCCGCCGCGCGCTGCCACAAGGGCAGGGGACCGGAGCAATCTGGTCGAAATCAACCAACTCGTAGCCGCGAGCGGCGGTGGGAGCAGCAGCGGTTTCGTTCTGGGCAGTAGCCATCGGTGTCTCGATCTGTCGGGATATCAAGCTGGCGCGTGGTGACTGCGACGTGTGCTAAGTCGCACGGCCCAAGTCGCTTGATTTCGTTCGAGCATACCACGACACATCGAGTGCTTCCAACGGTGGGCCAGCGGCGACGGCGCATTGTGCGGCCACACGACCGGCAAACTTTGACCAGCTTTCGGGACGCTCAAGGTTTGCGCGTCAGGAGTCCTAAGACATTTGCTGAAAACTACTTCCGCGTGCTCAAGGCCCTTGCGCGTGCTAGCCGATACGGACAGTGTCCCTAATAAGGGCAACCTGCAAGGGGAAAGCTATTGCGTGCCTCGGGGGAAACCGAAACGGACTTCAATCGAGTCTAGGACGGACTCGACGGTCCCTGGGCAAAAAAAGACAGAGCGAACTGAGGTCCGACCCCCGTAACGCGCCGGCGCGAACGCCGCTGCTGAATCACGTCGCGAGCAGCAACCCGCGTGCTGCCCGAATTACGCTTGGCCGGCTCGGCCCGAGTCGTGCGGCGTCGATTGCGACAGCGAGTTACGGATGCCCCAGTTCCGTGCAAAGGAGATGCTGGAAACATGAAATGGAACATGATTTTGGGAGCGTTGGTGCTTAGCACCAGCCTGTGTAGCCAGTCGTTTGCGGCCACGCTCCTTGACCGGATGCTGGGTGGCCGTGGCTGTGGTGGCTGCTGTGAGCCGACCTGCTGCGCCGAACCGACCTGCTGCGCCAAGGCCGCTTGCGAACCGAGCTGCTGCGCCGCCAACAACGGTTGCTGCGCCAAGGCTTGCGAACCAAGCTGCTGCGCCGCGAACAACGGCTGCTGTGAAAAGGCTTGCGAAGCGAGCTGCTGCGCTCAGCCCTCGTGCTGCGACAGCGGCTGCGGTAGCTGCTGCCGTCAGCCGCTGTTGGCCCGTCTGCGCACGTTGATCTCGTGCCCTTGCTGGACTGATCGCTGCTGCAAGTCGAACTGCTGCGCTGCGAACAACGGCTGCTGCGAAAACGCTTGCGAACCGAGCTGCTGCGCCGCCAACAACGGCTGCTGCGCCAAGGCTTGTGAGCCGAATTGCTGTGCCGCCGCGAACAACGGCTGCTGCGAAAAGGCTTGCGAACCGAGCTGCTGTGCCGCGAACAACGGCTGCTGCGACGAAGGCTGTGGCAGCTGCTGCAAGAAGAAGTGCTGCTTGAACATCTTCAAGAAGCATAAGACCTTGTGCTCGCTGAAGAAGCACTGCTGTGACAACGGTTGCGGCAATGGCTGCTGCGAAAACGCTTGCGGCAACGGCTGCTGCGAAAACGCTTGCGGCGAAGGCTGCGGCGCTCCGGCTGCCGCCCCGAAGGACGCTGCTTCGATGCCCCGCGCACCGATGGCCGATCCCTCGGCTTCGATCAGCCGTGGCATGATTCACGCCAGCCGATCGGTGGTCCGCAACTAACCAGCCCCCGCGAGGGTTGATCGAGTCCGATAGCCCGCATCGGACCTGCCTGGGACGAATACTCCCAGGCAGGTCTTTTTTATGCGCACAAGGACAGCCGCCATTGCGCCATCAAGAATCATGGCGCCGTTTAGAAGATGCCGAGTTGATCCCGGGCTTCTTCGGTCATCCGGTCGGGCGTCCAGGGGGGCGTCATCACCAGTTTGACTTCCACCAGGCCCACGCCTTCGATCCGCGACAAGGCGTCTTTCGAGCCTTGTAGCAACTGGGGGCCCGCCGGGCAGGCCGGGCTGGTCATCGTCATCTCGATCCCCACGTTCGCTTTCCCCTCGGCGTCAGGGTCGGCAATGGTCACCGTGTAGACCAGCCCCAAGTCGACGATGTTCACGAACAGTTCAGGATCAACCACGGTCTTCAGCGCTTCGCGCACGGCGTCTTCGGTGATAGGCATGTTCGCTAGTTCCTGGCTGGGGTAGCCTTGAATCCGGTCTAAACTAACCTGGGTGCCCGTGGCGGCAGCGGACGAACACTTGCCCCCCTTCCACTCGCACATCATGCGCCATGGTCGGCTGCGTGGCCGGCATGGTCAACGCCCGACCCGTGCGGATGTCGAACTTGGCGCCGTGTCGCGGACAGGCGATGGTGTGATCGTCCAGCGTGCCTTCGCTCAACGGGCCGCCGTCATGGGTGCAAACGTCGTCGATGGCGAAGAATTCGCCGCTGACGTGCAGCAGCACGATCAAACGCTCGTCGACTTCCACGACCACGCGCCCTGGATCAGGCACTTCGCTGACCTTGGCAACGGGAACAAATTCCGACATAACGGCCGCCTGGGGACGGGCTGACAACGATTCAATTTCGGCACGCGATGGCTCAATCGTATCGTTAACGCCGATGCAAATGAACCCCCTGGGATTAGGCTGTTGAAACGCTCGCAGTTGCACGCCCGAGGGCCTGAGGACTTTGCGTTGAACGCCTCGATCTACGCCATTGCCACCTTCGACACCAAGGGGCACGAGCTGGCCTATGTGGCCGCGCGGCTCCGCGCCCTGGGCGCGCCGGTCGTGACCGTCGATGTCGGCACCCTGAACACACCCGTCGTCGTGCCCGACGTGTTGCGAGAGCGGGTGAGGAAGCATCTGCCGGCGGCGCGGCGGCAGGCCGACGCGGCGCCTGGCGATCGGGCGGCCGCGATCGCCGAAATGTCGGCGGCGCTGGTCGAGTTTCTGCGCGACGAATTTGCCGCCGGTCGCGTGGCGGGTGCGATGGGCCTGGGAGGCGGAGGGGGCACGTCGCTGATCGCGCCGGCGCTGAGGATTTTGCCGATCGGCGTGCCTAAGCTGCTCGTCTCGACGATGGCGGCCGGCAATGTCGCCCCCTACGTTGGTGCCAGCGACCTGGTGATGATGCACTCGGTCCTGGACGTGGCGGGGCTGAACAGTGTGTCGCGGCGGATTCTGGCCAACGCGGCCCACGCCATGTACGGCATGGTTGTACACAGCTCGGCCGAGGTGAACGAACGCCCGACGGTGGCCATGACGATGTTCGGCGTGACCACTCCCTGTGTCGAGCGGGTCCGCGTGCAACTCGAAGCGCGGGGGTTCGACCCCCTGGTGTTTCACGCCACCGGCGCCGGCGGTCGGGCAATGGAGCAACTGATCGACGCGGGACTGGTGGTGGGCGTGCTCGACATCACCACCACGGAAATCGCCGACGAGTTGTTCGGCGGCGTGTTGTCGGCGGGGCCGGCCCGGCTCGACGCGGCGCTCGAACGCAGGATTCCGCAGGTGCTCAGCGTCGGCGCGCTCGACATGGTCAACTTTGGCGGGCGAGAGACTGTACCGGATAAACATGCGTCGCGCCGACTGCACGCCCACAACGCGCAAGTCACGTTGATACGCACGACGGTGGACGAAAATCGCGCGATTGGGCGGTGGATGGTCGACAAGCTGCGCGGGGCGACGAGTCCGATCGTGGTGCTGCTGCCCGAGGGGGGCGTGTCGGCCATCGACGCGCCGGGGCAGCCGTTCCACGACCCGGCGGCCGACGCGGCGTTGTTCGAGACGCTGGAAGAAGGATTGCGCGAGCATCCATACTGTCGCGTGCTGCGTGTCTCGGCCCACATCAACGACGCCACGTTCGCCGACCGCGCGGTGAACGAGTTCATGAACCTCTGGCTGGCGACCAAGCCAAGTTCTTGATTGGCTCTTGAACTGAAATCCAGGAATTCACCGCAAAGACGCAAAGGTCGCAAAGAATTAAGAGGATTGAATCGCAGAGCGCACAGAGTCTCGCGGAGTGATACCCTTGATTTTCTGTCTCGCGTTTCTTGGCGCTCTTTGCGTCTTTGCGGTTCAAATGCCCTTGCTACGAAGGTTTAAGCCGGTTGCGGCTCGGTGGTGGCGACCAGTTGCTCGAAGCGGCGTCGGTTCTCTTCGGTGTAGCGGCTGACTTCCGCTTCGAGTTCACTGCGGCTCAACAGCCCCAGCGCGCGCGCCAGCCGGTCTAGTTCGGCGCCGTCGTCGGGCAAGGCATCGCGGGCCGTCGTGCTCATCAGCCTCAATCGCAACTCGACGGTTCGCAGGAACCGATAGCTGGCCATCAGGAATTCATAGTCGTCAGCCGACAGCCGACCAGACTGATACAACGCCGCCAGCGCCAGCGTCGTGCTCGGCTGGCGCAGCTCGGGCTGCTCGCCGGCATAGCGCAGTTGCAGCAGTTGAACCAGGAAGTCGATGTCACAGATGCCGCCGCGGCCGCGCTTCAGGTTGCGTGGCGAGGCGGCTGCCTCGATGCGGTGGCGCATTTGGCGAATCAGTTCCGAGTCGCCGGGGCGCAGACAGCTGCTGAAAGCCGCCTGGTGAACCAGGGCCAGGGCTTGCTCGGCCGCTGGCTTGGCGCCCCAGACGACGCGCGCTTTGCACAGCGCCTGACGCTCCCAAAGTTGCCCCAGCCCTTCGGTGAAGTAACGCTCGAACTCGGCGAACGACGTGGCCAGGGTGCCGCTGCGCCCCGTCGGTCTAAGGCGGGCATCGATGTCATAGAGTCGGCCATAGGGGCCCAATCGCGAGGCGGCCTTGATCACGCGGGTGCCGAGCTCGCCGAAGAAATGCTGATTGCTCGTGGTCTCGCCGCTGCGCGTGCTGCGGCGCGGGTGAAACGTGGCCCCATCCGCTTCGTACAAGAAAACCAGATCCAGATCGCTGTGGTAGTTCAGCTCGCGCCCGCCGAGCTTGCCCATGGCCAGCACGATCAGTTCGCACTTCTGACCAGTGCGAACCTCGCCGCCGATGGTTGGCTCGCCCAGTTTTTCGGCCAAGCGAGCGTATTCGTGTTCGATGATCCGCTCGAGGCACGTCTCGGCAATGTCCGACAGGGCCCCCGTCGTGGACTGGATTTCTTCCTTGCCCAGGATGTTCCGCACGCCGACCCGAAGTTGTTGCGTGTTCTTGAAGCTGTGCAAGATCGGTTCCAGGTCGACCGCGCCGCGGGCCACTTCGGCCAGCGTGGCTCGCAGATCGGCCCGCGTCGGTAGCTTGTTCAGCACCAGGCTGTCCATCAGCTCGTCGATCATGCCCGGGTTGGTGATCAAAATGCTCGACAAGTACGGCGCCGACGCGCAAAGTTCTACGTACAAGTTCATCGACGGCGGATTGAAACTGAACAGTTCCCACAGCACCCCCTTGCCGCCGAGCGAGTCGCTGACTTGCTCCAGGGTGATCAACGTCCGATCCGGGTCCGACGTGGCGCTGATCGCGCGAATCAGCCGCGGCGCAATGGCCGCCAGAAAGTGGCGACAGCGGCGCGTCGACAGATAGCGAATCTTTTCGGTTGCCAGGGCGGTCAGGTTCTTGTAGGCCAGCGTCACATCACGGAAACCGTGCCGGCCCAGCACTTCGGCGATCCGCTGTCGATCGGGGGCCGGGTCGAGGACTAGATCGACCTCGGGCTCGGTCTCGGCGTCGTCGCCAAATGCGTCGTGCAGCAGGTGATCGAGGATCTTCCGGTTCAACTCGGTCTTGGTCTGGTAGTCTTCCTCGAACGCGGCCAGCGCCGACCGCTCGGGCGCGTGGCTGTAACCCATGCGCAAGGCCAGCCGGCGCAGCTCGGCCTGGTCGTCGGGCAGAACGTGGGTCTGCAAGTCGAACATGATCTGCAGCCGATGTTCGATCTTGCGCAGAAAGGCGTAGTGCTCTTCGAGCAGTTGCCGCTCCTGGTGAGTCAAGCAGCCGACCGCTTCCAGTTGTCCGATCGCGGCCAACGTGTTGCCGACGCGCAATGACGGCAAATCGCCGCCGTTAAGCAACTGCAAGAACTGGATCGCGAATTCAATGTCGCGAATGCCGCCGCGGCCGGTTTTGACGTTGCGCCGGTCGTCCCCTTCCAACAGCGTGCGGCGCTCGATGCGGCGCTTCAGCGCCTTGATGCCAGTGATATCGGCCAGCCCCAAGTAACGCCGATAGACCCAGGGTTCCAGGTAATCGAGAAACCGCGCCCCCAATTCTGCGTCGCCGGCCACGACGCGTGCTTTGACGAACGCCTGGCGCTCCCAGGTGCGACCCATGAGGTCGTAGTAGCGCATGGTCCGTTCCAGGCTGTGGACCAGCGGGCCGCTTTCCCCTTCGGGGCGCAAGCGGAGGTCGATACGGTAGGCGTTCCCCAAGGGCGTCACTTCCGTCAACAATCGCAGCGTGTCGCGCGCCAGCCGATCGAAGAATTCGGCGTTGCTCGTCGGTTGCGGGCCGTTGGTGCGGCCGTCGCATTCGTACAGAAACACCAGGTCAATGTCGCTCGAATAGTTCAGCTCCGTGCCGCCCAACTTGCCCAGCCCCAGCGCGACGAACCCAGCCGGTCGACCATCGGTCGTCGTGGGATGGCCACGGCGCTGTTCCAGCTTGCGGCGGGCAAAACGCAGGGCCGCTTCGACCATGGCGTCGGCCAGGTAGGAAATCTGTTCGGTGACCACTTCCAGTCGATGGGCTCGGATCAGGTCGCCGTAGGCAATGCGCAGCGTCTCGCGCCGCTTGTAGCGTCGCAAAGTCGCCATCACGGCGGTTTCGCTATTCAGCGCCAAGACCTCGGTGCATAGCTCGTCGACCAGCGTGTTGCGCTCGACCGGCTGCCCCTCGGTCATCCGCAGCAGGTCGTAGCTTTCCTGATCGGCGACCAGGACGTCGCTGAGATGCTGGCTCGACGAGAAGATTTGCAGCAGGATCGGCAGCGCCTGACGATCGCGCTCCAAGAGCGAACCAAGCGACAGGGGGTTGCGCGCCGCAGCCACGAACCGCTCGAGGTTGTTCAACGCGCGATCCGGGTCGCTCAGGCCCGGCAGGTGCTCGGCCAGTTGGCCACAGATGTCGGCCAGCAAATCGAGCGTCAGGCCACCCTGGGCCATGTGCTGCAAGTTGGCCTGCGCGCGGCGCAGGTCTTCCAGGCCACATCGCCCCAGCCAGCGGTCAGCCGCCGCCGGGTCGTCCAACAATTGGGTCAGTTCATCAGAGCGCATACCCACGATCATAAACAGAAGCTTTCCTCGTCCCCAGAGCCGACCACGTTAGATTGTTGCCCGATAGCGTGCATACGGGCGGGCAAAGGCTCACCCCCACAGCGGCAAACAGTGGGGCAAGCGGCGTGGCGTGCGATGGCCGACAGCCAAGGGGGTTGCGCGGCGGGTGCGATGAGGCGAGCAGGCGAACGATGGGCGTCAGGCCCATTGCCCCCGGTTTAGAGCTTACTGTCCCCAGCTTAAAACTTGCTGTCCAGAGTATACACTTCCGGGCCGACGTGTTGCGTGGCGACCGCGGCAAAAAGCGTAAACGCGTCGGCATCTTGTACCACGACCGGTAAGATTTGGCCAACCTGCCGGCGATTTCCGTTGAAAACCACGATCCGGTCGCATTGAGTCCGGCCGGTCAGTTGCAGCAGTTCCCCCTCGGCCTGCTGCTTGCGGGCCAGCTTGCTGGGGCCTTCGACCAAAACCTGGACCTGCTGGCCGATCAGCGGCAGGTTGTCCTCCAGGCTGATCTGGTCCTGGATCGCCAGCAAATCGATGTTTCGCTGGCGTTTGACGTCCTCGGGGACGTCGTCGGGGAACATGTCGGCTGCCTTGGTGCCGGTTCGCTCGCTGTACTTGAAGATAAAGCTGTTCTTGAACCGCAGGTCGCGCACTAGTTGGGCCGTGGCGGCGAAATCGTCGTCCGTCTCGCCACAAAAGCCGACGATAAAGTCGCTGGTCACGGCCGCGCCGGGAATCGTCTCGCGAATCCGGTCGTGCATTTCGCGGTAATCTTCGACGGTATACAGCCGCTTCATCCGCTTCAGCACGGCGTTCGAGCCGCTCTGTGCCGGGACGTGCAAATAGCGCGAGCACTTGGGCAGATCGCGAACCGCTTGCAGCAGGTCGTCGGTCATGTCCTTGGGAAAGTTCGTGACGAACTTGATCCGCTCGATGCCGGCAATGTCGTGGAGCGCCACCAGCAAATCGCTGAGCCGCCACGTCCGCTCGCCGCTCTTGAAGCGGTAGCTGTTCACCGTCTGGCCCAGCAGCGTAATCTCGCGGCAGCCTTCGGCGGCCAGCTTGGCGACCTCGGCAATGATCTGTTGCGGCGGCCGGCTTTGCTCGGGCCCGCGCACCATCGGCACAATGCAGTAAGTGCAGAACTTGTCGCAACCGATCATGATCCGCACAAAGGCCTGGAACGGCGTCGGCCGCATCTCGGGATCGCGCAGCGGATCGTAGCTTTCGAAGCTTTCCTCGACTTCGTGCCGCGAGCCTTCGGTCCGGTCCAAGCTGACTTCCAGCTTTTGGCCGCCGCCGGCTTGCACTTCGGCAATCAGTTGCGGCACTTGGTGCAGTTGGCCGGGACCAACCACCAGATCGACAAACGGGGCGCGATCAAAGATCAGCTGCTGGTCCTTCTGGGCCATGCAACCTAGGATGCCGATCACCTTGTCCGGGTGCTGATGCTTGGTCAGACGCAAGCGCCCGAGGGCGCTGTAGATCTTGTCTTCGGCGTGCTGCCGGACGCTGCAGGTGTTGAACAGAATGGTGTCGGCGTCGGCGGCTACGTTGACCAACTCGTAGCCCTCTTTGCGCAGACTGGCCACGACCAGCTCGCTGTCGAGCATGTTCATCTGGCAGCCGACGGTTTCGATGTAGAGCTTCTTGGCCATGTTCTATGAGGGACGTTCGCGATCGTGCTTTAGCCCCCGGTCAATGACCGGGGGCCTGGTGGTTTCGGTCGTTGTTGGCGGCCAGCAGGGTAGCCCTGACAACTTGTTGTCAGGGTCGCGTCAGCGACAAGAGGGCTAGGGTCGTCGTGTCGATCGTCAGGGGGCGTTAGTTCAATGGCCTCGTGTTGCTTCGCAACCCCGACAACAAGTTGTCGGGGCTACCCAGGGAGAGTTGACTGGCTGGCGGCGTTTCGTCTTAGGCCGCGCGTTTGGCGGCCTTGGCGGCTTGAGCCTGCAGGCGTTCGGCCTGGCGCTGGCGTTGCTGTTCGGCGGCGGCCTGCTCGCGCAGCTCGGCGACACAGCGTTCGCGCTCGGCGCGCATCAGCCTGACCAAACCCATTACGGCTATGTAAGCCGCCACGACCAACAGGACAATGTCCCAGCCGTCCATGCTTTGGACTCGAATGCTCAAAATGGGATTCTCGGCCCCGGTTGATTGCGCGACGATCGCGTCCCGCGAGTGGCGGCGACCAAACACCTTTAGGGGGCCAGGAAAGGCTTATCTTACTCGAACCGGCCGATTCGGGGCCAGAGCCATTCTGGCCGCCAAAACCGGATGTTTCCCGCAGTTTCCAGGCATTCGCTCGCGGGCCATGCGCCGTTTGGCAGGCCCCGCTCCAGGGCTGGTTCGATAACGTCCAGACCTATACCGGTTGTAAAAAAACAACGCTCAATTTGCTGCCGAAACGGCAGGGGAACGATTGGCACGCGACGTGCATCTAAAAGTTTGGTGAGAAGGAACTCCTAGATTGTGACTTTCGTAGCGAACCTGAACGTATTTGAGTTGTCCTGCGTAGTACACATGGTGTTTGCCTGCTAGTGAAAGCGGGCCATCCGGCACAGGGCTAGACGCCTGGCCAAAGGCGACAAGAACCTCGACGGCTTGACACCAGCAACAATGAGTTAACGCAACAGTGACGTTGCAGCTTGAGGGGAGGGCCGAACGATGAACACCAACTCGCCACGACCGGAATCGAACGAACCCGAATCGGGAAATCGCCCCGTCACCAAGGCTGTCCTGGCCAAGCCGCGCACCATCGAAGAGTTCAGCGCCTGGATGGACGAGGAGTTGGAGCTGCTCGAAGCCCGCTGGATTCGTTACGCCTCGCCGAACGCCCGCCGGATGAAGTTCGGCCGGAACGTCAAGTAACGCGCAGGCACTCCGTGTACTTCTCCCAAAGCCCAGGGGACTTGCTCCTCTGGGCTTTTTTGTTTTCAGCGCGAAGGGGGAAATGAACGCAGGGGGCAGGGGAGAGGGGGAGCAGGGGGCTGAGATGATTGACAGTGAGTCAGTCCTTGGTCATTGAGACTTGGTCATTGGTGCTTGGACCGCGCCAGCCTCACCCACGCGGGTGAAACTTCGCGTGGACTGCTTTGAGCCGCGACGTATCGACGTGGGTGTAGATTTGCGTCGTGGCGATGCTGGCGTGGCCGAGCATCTCTTGCACCATCCGCAGGTCCGCCCCGCCCGCCAAGAGATGCGTGGCAAAGCTGTGGCGCAGCGTGTGAGGGCTGACGCCGGCGGGCGCGCCAATCCGCCGCGCATAGCGCGTGACCAGCTCCCACAATCGCTCGCGCCGCAAGGGCCGGCCGCTGCGCGACAGCAAGACATGTTGCGCCGTCGCCGCTCCTTGCGCCGTCAAGCGTGGTCGCTCTTCGGCCAGGTACAGCCGCACCGCTTCGATGGCGCGCTTGCCCAGCGGCACCAGTCGCTGCTTGTCCCCCTTGCCGTGGCACAAGCAGTAGCTCTCGGTCAGATGCATGTCCCGCTCGCGCAGTCCGACTAGCTCGCTGGCTCGACAGCCGGTGGCATAGAGCAGTTCGAGCATCGCCCGGTCGCGCCGCCACCAGGGATCGGCGCCACGCGGGGCCGCCAGCAGCGCGTCGACCTGTCGCGGCGTCAGCACCGAGGGAATCCGCTCCCAGAGTTTCTGGCTGCCGAGCAGTTCGACTGGGTTATCCTTCAACATCCCTTCCAACTGCAGGTAGCGGAAGAACATCTTGAGCGAGACCAGGTGCCGGGCCAGGCTGGCCGCCGCCAGTTGCTGCTCGTTCAGCCAACTGGCATAGTCGGCCAGTTCGCGGACGCCCAGCTTTTCGAACTTGCGCCCGGCGAGCCAGACGTTGAACCGACGCAAGTCGCGCCGGTAGGCGGCCACGGTATTAGCCGACAGATGGCACTCGCTCTGCAAGTACGCCGTGAAGGCCCGGGCCAGATAATGCTCGGCCGGGGCCGTGCCGGCGATCTTGGCGGCGGGCTTCGTGGTGGGCTTCTGGGGAGCGGAGCGGGGCATGAGACGTCTCGTAATGCGTCGCCGGTGGCATTGGCGGTGCGGCCCGGCGGTATTTGCCTTGCCGTAGGCCGCTATGATGTTTTCGGTTCTTTTCGCCACCTTGGTTCACCGGCCCGGCAGGAAAAATCGTTACGGCCGGTCAATGTGGAAAAGTTGCTGTACCCACGCCCTGGCAACCATTAGCATTCGGTCAATGATCGTGGGCCTGGTGCAATCTCCATCCACTCGTTTCGGGGGCGATCGAGCATGAACATTCTGGTAGTTGGCGGCGCCGGCTACGTCGGCAGCCACGCGGCCCGCGTGATCGCGGCCGCCGGGCACTCGGTCTGGGTTTATGACAATCTGATCTATGGCCATCGTGGCGCGGTCGCGCCGGGCCGGCTGATCGAAGGCTCGCTCCACGAACGGGCCAAGCTGGTCAGTGTGCTCCGCGAGAAGCAGATCGACGCGGTGATGCACTTCGCCGCCTTTGCCCTGGTCGGCGAAAGCGTGGTCGACCCGGCCCGTTACTACGAGAACAACATCATCGGCAGCGTGTCGCTCTTGGAAGCAATGCGCGAAACGAGCGTGCGGCGGATCGTCTTCTCGAGCACCACGGCCACCTACGGGGTGCCCCAAGTCGTCCCTATCACGGAAGACGAGCCCCAGAAGCCGATCAACCCGTATGGCTTCACCAAGCTGGTCATCGAGCAGGCTTTGGCCGACTACACGGCCGCCTATGGCTTCAGCTACGCGGCCTTGCGGTACTTCAACGCCTCGGGCGCCAGCCCCGACGGCGAGATCGGCGAAGATCACACGCCCGAGTCGCACCTGATTCCGGTCGTGCTGCAAGTGGCGCTGGGGCAGCGGCCGCACATTTCCGTGTTTGGCGACGATTACCCGACGGCCGATGGAACCTGCATTCGCGATTACGTCCACGTCAACGATCTGGCCAGCGCCCACTTGTTGGCCCTGGCCCAGTTGCAACCCGGCGTGCAGTTGAAGCTGAATCTCGGCACCGGCCGCGGCTACAGCGTGCGCGAAGTGATCGACACGTGCCGCCAGGTCACCGGCCACCCGATCCCCGAAGTCAAAGGCCCGCGCCGCGCCGGCGACCCTCCCGAACTGGTGGCCGACGCCACCCGGGCGCGCGAGCAACTGGGGTGGAAGCCCCAATTCGCCGAGCTGCGATCGATTGTCGAAACCGCCTGGCGCTGGCACAAATCGCATCCCCACGGCTACAACGACCGGTAAAATTACCGCAGTTTGTAACATGGGAGCGTCGCGAGTGCGTCTTGTTTCGGGTGGCCCAGCCGCTTGCCGGCTGGGTCGCGTCTGCGACAAGAAGGTTTAACGGACGTCCCACTGGGCTTGGGTGGCCCGGGAAGCGAAGCTTCCGGGGCGGGCACAGCCCGCCAGAAACCTCGAGCGCCGCGTTCTTGAGGTGGCACGTCCCTCGGCGAAAGACGCATCGCCCATCGAGTTTCTTGTTGCTGCGCAACACCGATTGCCGGGCAATCGGTGCCACCCGAGCGAAGGCCAGGACGCCTGGGCGTTGTTCTTGTTGCTTGCGCAACCGCGGCCGGCGAGCGACCGGGCCACCCTTACTTTTGCCGCCTCCGTGTCCTCTGTGTCTCTGTGGTGAAAATTCTCTGACCAGCGGCGAGCCACTGGCAACTTGCCGCGGCGCGCCTGTAAAATGTGGGGCATGACTACTAAAACTCCCGCGGTCGTGGCGCTGTCGGCAATGGAAAACGGCCAAGAGGCCGATCTGTTCGCGCTATTGACCTCGAAAGAAGAATTGACCACGCGCGACGGCAAGCCGTACTTCAAGGTCGGCTTTCGCGACGCCGATCGGCAGGTGTCGTTTCCGATTTGGAACGACTCGTCCTGGGCCGAAGACTGCCGGAACAATTGGGTGCCCGGCACGTTCTACAAGCTGCGCGCGGTGTACAAGGAATCGAACTACGGGCCGCAGCTCGAGGTTCGCAAAATCCGCCCGGTCTGCGACGCCGACACGGCCGACGGCTTCGACCCCAAGCAGTTCCTGCCCCACTCGCGGTTCGACGCCGACGAGATGTTCGACGAACTGGTGTCGATCGCCAAAGAGCGGATCACCAACAAGCCGCTCAAGAAGCTGGTGCTCGGGCTGTTGAATGACAACCGCGAGGCACTGGTCTCACTGCCGGCGGCGACGCGCAATCATCACTGTTACATCGCCGGCTATCTGGAACATGTGCTCAGCGTGACCCGAACGGCGGTCTATTTCGCCGACAAGTACGACGAGTACTACGCCGACATGCAGCCCCGGCTTGACAAGGGGCTGGTCGCGGCGGGAGCGATTTTGCACGACATCGGCAAACTGCGCGAGATCGCCTGGCAGCCCGGCGGGGCCGAGTACACGGCCTCGGGGACGTTGGTCGGTCACATTCTGCAAGGACGCGACATCATTCGCGAGGCGGCCGCCGCGCAAGCCGCCGATGGTGCGCCGGTTGACGCCGAGACGCTGTTGCGGCTTGAACACGTGATCGTCTCGCATCAATCGCGCCCCGAGTGGGGCTCGCCCAAGCCGCCGTCCACGCCCGAGGCGTTGCTGGTCCATTACGCCGACGACGTGGACGCCAAGTACCACATGATCTACGTGGCGCTGCGTGATGAGCCGAACAACGGGCCGATCACGTCGACCAAGAACCAATTGCATCAGAAGCTCTACCGCGGCGGCGGGGTCGAATAGCCGCGCGCTGTGTTAAGCGTGGCATCGAGCATTAGCCCCCGGTCAATGATCGGGGCATGTTCCGTCATTCCCGCGCAGGCGGGAATCTAGATGGATGGCACAGCGCCTAGTGCTCTGTCAAACTAAGA